>NZ_JBIAZA010000033.1:0-119804 GCF_042898655.1 Streptosporangium sp. NPDC000396 | reverse complement strand
TCATCCAGTCCATGATCGCCCATAGCCGAACCCTGCCAGACCAACTCCCTCTGCGCCCGGCGAAGCAGGGCGAACGTTGCCTGATGCGGCACTAGCGGGTGGCGCGGTTGACGGCGGAGATGATGGCCTTGAGGGAGGCGGTGGTGGTGTTGGCGTCGATGCCGACGCCCCAGAGGGCCTGGCCCGCCACCTCGCACTCGATGTAGGAGGCGGCCTTGGCGTCGGTGCCGGCGCTCATCGCGTGCTCGGCGTAGTCCAGGACGCGGACCTGGATGCCGACCCCGGACAGGGCGTCGCAGAAGGCGGAGATGGGGCCGTTGCCGACGCCCTCGACCTCGCGGATCTCACCGTCGATGCGCAGATCGGCGCTGATGGCGTCTCTTTCGTCGACCGTGGAGGCGTTGCGGTGGGCCAGCAGGCCCAGGCGACCCCACGGGCTGGCCGGGTTCGGCAGGTATTCGTCGGCGAAGACCTCCCACATCTGGGCCGGGCTCACCTCGCCGCCGAGGGCGTCGGTGCGGGCCTGGACGACGCGGGAGAACTCGATCTGCAGACGACGCGGCAGGTCCAGGTTGTGGTCGGCCTTCATGATGTAGGCGACCCCGCCCTTGCCCGACTGGCTGTTGACCCGGATGACCGCCTCGTAGGTGCGGCCGATGTCCTTGGGGTCGATCGGCAGGTACGGCACCGCCCAGGTGAACTCGTCCACCGGGACGCCCGCGGCGGCCGCGTCGCGCTCCAGGTGCTCGAAGCCCTTCTTGATCGCGTCTTGGTGGGAGCCGGAGAAGGCGGTGTAGACGAGCTCTCCGCCCCAGGGGTGGCGCGGGTGAACGGGCAGCTGGTTGCAGTATTCGGTGATCCGGCGGACCTCGTCGATGTCGGACAGATCGATCTCCGGGTCGATGCCCTGCGAGAACAGGTTCATGCCCAGCGTGACCAGGCATACGTTGCCGGTGCGCTCACCGTTGCCGAACAGGCAGCCCTCGATGCGGTCGGCACCGGCCATGTAGCCCAGCTCGGCGGCGGCCACGGCGGTGCCCCGGTCGTTGTGCGGGTGCAGGGACAGCACGATCGAGTCGCGGTAGGCCAGGTTTCGGTGCATCCACTCGATCTGGTCGGCGTAGATGTTCGGCGTGGCCATCTCGACGGTGGCGGGCAGGTTGACGATGACCTTGCGGTCCGGGGTGGGCTGCCAGACGTCGTTGACGGCGTTGCAGACCTCCACCGCGTATTCCAGCTCGGTCCCGGTGAAGGACTCCGGCGAGTATTGGAAGTAGATCTCCGTGTCTTCCAGCTCGGCGGCCAGCTTCTTGCACAGCTTGGCACCCTCGACGGCGATCGCGGTGATGCCGTCCTTGTCCTGGCCGAAGACGACCCGGCGCTGCAACGTCGAGGTGGAGTTGTACAGGTGCACGATGGCCTGCTTGGCTCCGCGCAGCGACTCGAAGGTCCGCTCGATCAGCTCGGGCCGGGCCTGGGTGAGAACCTGGATCACCACGTCACCGGGGATCAGATCATCTTCGATGATCTTCCGGACGAAGTCGAAGTCGGTCTGCGACGCGGCCGGGAAACCTACCTCGATCTCCTTGTAGCCCATCTTCACCAGCAACTCGAACATCTGGAGCTTGCGGTGGGAGTCCATCGGGTCGATCAGCGCCTGGTTGCCGTCACGCAGGTCGACCGCGCACCATCTCGGGGCCCTGTCGATGACCTTGCCAGGCCAGGTGCGGTCGTCGAGCCGGACCGGTGCATAGGGCTGGTAGCGCTTGAACGGCATGGAACTGGGCTGCTGCTGCGGATACATGCAAAGGCTCCTCGACTGGAATGACAATCGCGGCCGACGCGCATGGCTCGCTCCGCGACGAGGGAGCCGGCCTCTTACAGGCCCTCGTCGCGGCAGCTAAGAAGCAGTCCGCGCAGCATGTTTAGCACGTTAGCAGACGCTTCCAAATATCTGGGATTCGATCTCACATGGCGAAACGCCGTAGGTCAATGGGGGTCCGGGCATTCGCGGGGCCACGCCGGCCGCGCCGGCGTCTCGGTTCTCGCGCGCGGGTTCCCGGCCGCCGCCATCGGCCACGTCGTCAGCCGCGTCGTCAGCCGCGAGCTAAAGTGACGCTACCGCCGACGCTAGGGGGACGGAAATGAAGGACGCCGACATCCTCGCCCATATCCACGAGCTCATCGCCGAGGAACACGGTCTGCGGCAGCGCCTGGCCTCCGGCAAGATCTCCTCACATGAGGAGAACAACCGGATCAAACAGCTGGAGGAGGCCCTTGACCAGGCATGGGACCTGCTCAGGCAGCGCCGGGCACGCCGGGAGTTCGGGGAAGACCCGGATTCGGCCGCACCGCGCCCCATCGACGAGGTCGAGGAATACCGCCAGTAGGCGTGCGCCCGCCTTTCCGAGCGGAGACGCCAGGCTCGTCACACCCCCGTGCGGCCGGGCCTCGGGAGCGGAAGGCCGGCGCCCCGGCCCGATCAGCCCATTCCCGGCCGGGTGAAACCCAGCCTGGGGGTCGGGTAGTCGCCGTAGCTCTCGATGCGGACCACCGAGTGCGAATTGGGGGCATGGATCATTGTTTTCTTCTCAGGATCGAGCACGATGCCCACGTGGTCGGCCACCCCGTCCCCGTCCTTGTCGAAGAAGATGAGGTCTCCGGCCTGCTCCTTGCCGTCGGGGATGCGCGGGCCGTGCAGCCATTGGTCGTGGGCGACCCTGGGGATCTCGATGCCGGCCGCCTCGTACGCACGGAGCGTCAGCCCGGAGCAGTCGAAGGCGTTCGGCCCGGTCGCGCCCCAGATGTAGCGATCTCCGCGGTGGTTGAGCGCGAAGTCGACGATCGCTTGGGCCCGGGGGTTCGCGGCCAGACTGCGGGCGTTCGGGGGGACCTCAAGGCCCGGGTTCGGGGAGCCGCCGCCCGAGCCGCCCGAACCGTAGCCGTTGCCACTGCTCTCGGAGCCGGAACCGTATCCGTTGCCGCCGGTCTGCAAGTCCAGGCCGTTGCCGCCCTTGTATGACGCCAGCTGGGTGGTACCCCGAGGGTCGAAGCCCGGGTCGGGTGTCCAGCGCATCGCGAGGTTGTTCTTCGGATAGAAATCCTGGTCGGCGGGGGCGGGGATGGAGGAGAAGAACTTGACCTTGTCGAGTTCGTCGATCGCGCTGGTCGCCTCCTCGATGGCCTTGATCGCCCGTTGCTTCGCCCCCTCGGGCTTGTTCAGTTCCGCCAGGGCCTTATCCACCTTGGATCTGATGCTCGTCATCGAGATCGTGGTGCTGTCGGAGTCCTTGCGCTGTTCGTCCAGCCAGGTGCGGGTTCTGTTGTAGATCGCCTGGGCCTCGCCCTTGGCGGCTTCCAGCGCGGTTCCCGCGGCGTCCAGCTTGCTGGCGCAGTTTGTCAGAGCGCTGTTCAGAGCCGTGCCCTGCTCGGTGTATTTGGCCATGTAGCCGGCGAAGCTTTCGGCGGCGCTGCCGTTCCAGGCGTCGTTCACGGTGGTGACCGCGCGTTTGAGGGTACCGGTGTGCGTCGGGATGTTGGTGGCCACGCCCCGCCAGCGTGTCGAGATCTTGGAGACCTCGGCCTGGTCGCCGGTCAGCTCGTCGATGGCGTTCTGAATGGGCCTGAGGTAGTCGTCCCACTTGTCCGTCATGCCTGCTCCACCCGAGAACCTGGATGGTTGGCCTTACGGACGTTCTCGACGACCTTGTACAGGGCCGCCTCGACCTTGCCCAGGTTCTGCTCGACGTGCCGGGTCTCAGAGTCGATCTTTCCCTCAAGCTTGCCGATGGCCGCGATGAGCTTGTCGGACTTGCCCTTGAGCGCCCCGAAACAGGAGCTGACGACACTCGCGGGATTCTCGTCGGCCACGCTCTTGAACTGGCTCGCGACACTCTTGGCCTTGGACGCGCAGTCCTCCAGCGCGTCGAAATAGATCTCGAAACCCGCCATGAAAGCTCGCCCCGTATGCCCCATAGACGCCAATTGCCCCAGAAACTTATCACTTTTGATGATCAAGGCGGAGTAGTAGCGGCAGGCGCGCGATGCGCCCAAGGGGACACGACGACGGCCGAGGCATGCGGCCGTCACGAAGAAGGAACTGGATCTTCACAAACAGGCCCAACCAGGATGATCAAACCCCATCTTGACCTGAACGGGATATTTAGGTAAGCCTTGCCTAATCATTGCGAGCCCTTTGGAGGAGTCCGTGTCCGCTCTGCCGTCGGAGCCGTCGGTGTCCGCGTTGCCCACACCCCTGCAGAGCGACGGCGAGCCGACCCGCCCCTCGGGTCTCTACGATTCCTGGTGGACGGTTACCGCGGCCGCGTTGACGGCAGGCCTGACGCTGTCCGCCTGCGCGTGGATCTCCCAGCACCTGCAGGCGGATCCCGCCCTGCACACCACGGCCCTCTTCGTCCATCTGGCCTCCCTGGTGCTCGGCTTCGGCGCCGTCCTGGTGGTCGACTACCACGGGCTGCTGTGGATGTCAGGACGGTGCGCTCTGCGTGATGTTCTTGAAAGCACCGCCCGCCTGCACTTTCCGATCTGGACCGGACTGGCCGGGCTGGTCGTCAGCGGCGTGATGCTCCATCCCGACCTGACCTCCCCTCTCACCCGCACCAAGCTGGCCCTGGTGCTCGTCCTCACCCTCAACGGGTTGCAGGCCGGGCTCCTCAACAGGCGCATGGCCCGGCACGTGTCCACCGCGCTCGCTCCGCGCCTCCTGGCCTGGGGCGCCACCACAGCGCTCGTCTCCCAGCTCTGCTGGTGGGGGGCGGTAGGGATCGGTTTCTACAACGGCCAGCGTTAGGTGCCGTTTCACGGGTCTCGTCCGGGCCAGAACGGCAGGCGGGCGACGGTCACCACCGGCCGGTGACACGCGGCGCGCTCACCGGCCGTTCCCGGTGCGCGCGGCGGAGGCCGGGGGCGGCACCCGAAGCGAGAACCTAGTCCACGGGACGGCCCTGGCAGCGGGGATCGACCGGGGCGGCCGACCGAGCGGGGGCGAGCCAGGAGACCACGCTCTGCTCGACGTACCAGCCGTGGAGGTTCACCCAGGTCCTGGGCACCTCTCCGGGGTCGGGGCAGAGCACCTTGGACTGGAGGCGGTCGTTCTGGACGAAACTCACGGCACCCTCGCGCCCCAGAACCGTGGACATCTGGTCGTCGCTGGCGACCAGGTAACCCACGAGCACCCGCGGCACCTCCTTCTCCGTCATCTGCAGGGCCATGAGCGGGAGGATCGGCGCCCTCATCACGACCACGCCCACCAGGAACGGCGTGAACACCGCCATCGCGATCGCGATGCCGTGGGTCAGTATCCGGGCCGGCGCCCGGGGAACCGGCCCGGTCAGCAGGACCGTGAGCCCCGGGGGAAGCGTGAGGAGGAGCAGGGTCGCCAGGTCACGCGCGGCGAACGAGGCCCCGATGACCGGCCACAGCACCGCGTAGGAGAGCGCCGCGACCATCACGGGCAGCACGTAGCAGACGGCGGCCCGCAGCCCTTCGTGATCGGGGAACCGGTCCCGTACCGTCAGCCCGGCCACGGTCAGCGACAGCATCATCAGCGTCGGCAGGAACCGCAGTTGCCAGGAGAACATGCCCACCACGGCGGCCAGGACCACCACCCAGCCGGGCAGCCGTTCGGCGGTTCGCACCAGCCAGGAGGAGCGGCCCGTGCTGAGCCAGTACAGGGTGCCGAGTATCCGGCCGCCCAGGATGAGGACGGGCAGAACCCACATGGTCGTCAGCAGGACCGAGCTGAGCAGGCCCAGTGGGCTGATGCTCTGCAGGAGGAGGAGCAGCGTCTGGGTGTCCTGGCGGCTGGCGTACCACAGCCGCATCACCAGCAGGACGATGGGAAACACCGGCAGCAGCGCGAGCAGCCACTCCTGGTTTCTCGGTGTGTCCTTGACCCGCCCGGCGCCTTTCAACGGGACGGGCAGTCCCTGACGGGGAGCGTGCGCTCCCATGGCCACCTGCGCACCGGCGGGGGCAACGCGCAGGGCTGCTCCGCCTGGGCGACGTTCACGTTGGGACTGGCCGACAGCAGCGGATCGATGTATGTCTGGTAGGCCTGCTCCCACCTCTGGTCCTGGGGGTCGGCGTAGGAACGGTAGAGCGCGAGATCGACCAGGGTCCGCAACGCCTTGTTGGGGCCGGCGTTGACCGCCCACATCTCGGTCTTCTCCAGCGCGATGTCATGATGGCGCAGCGCTCCACCGGCCTCGGCGACGAACCCGGCCAGAATGGCCGCGTCCGTGGTCACCGCGTCGAACTCGCCGTCCTTCAGACCGGCCACGCAGTCGCTGACCAGGTTCTTGGCGGTGACGGCAGCCTTCGTCGCCTTCTCCAGCTCGCTCTCGGAGGTCGACGTGCCGAGCGTGCAGACCTTCTTGCCCTCCAGCTGCCCCAGCGAGGTGATCTTCCCGGGGTAGTCGGATCTGGTCACCACGGACTGCTCGGTGAAGAGGTAGGGCGTGGAGAAGCCGACACCGGGATCCTCCTGGCGGGCGCGCGTCACGCTGAAGGTGGCGACCACGAGGTCCACGCCGACGAACCGGCCGTTGGCGTCCAGAGCCTGCATGCGCGCCCTGTCCTCGGTCTCGATGGCCAGGAAGTCGACCTTGTCCGGCCGGTAGCCCAGATCCGCGGCGATCATGTAGGCGATCTGGATGTCGAACCCCTTGAAGGCACGCCTGCCGGCCTGTTCCTGGAGCGCGATGCCCGGCGTGTCGGCCTTCACACCGATCCGGAGCCTGTCCTTGTTGAACAGCCCGGCCTGCTCCCTCAGCTCGGCCTCGGTGGGCGGCCCGTTCACCCACATGACGGACACGCCGACCACGACCGCGGCCAGAATCAGCGCCACCCATGCGGCGAGGCGGAACCGCCTCACTCGTCGCGGCCGGACAGGCTCGGGCGAGACGAACGGCACCTCGTAGTCTTCGGACGGAGCCGTCGGCTCCTCTGCTCGCGTTCCCCCGTCTGCGGGTTCTTCGGTCATGACGCCCCTGGAATCCCTCTTTGTTCGGCAGGCTATGCGGTGATCCAGGCGATCGGGAGTCCCTTCATCAAGAAGAGATCAAACGACTTACCGGTGAAGTGACCGAAATACCCCCTAGGATCCACTATCGGATCTCTGGAACGGGGGGACGATGGATCTCGCCATTGGGCCGTATCGCGTGATCAGCAGGCTTGGACAGGGCGGGACGGGAGAGGTTCTCCTCGCGCGCGGCCCCGACGGGCGCCAGGTCGCCATCAAGATCATCAACCCCTACCTGACCGCCGACCCGGGCTTCCGGCAGTGGTTCCAGCACCACGCCGAGACGCTGTCCCGGGTCGCCCAGTTCTGCACCGTCCCGGTGCTGGAAGCCGGACTCGACGGTGACCGGGCCTACCTGGTCACCGAGTATGTCGAGGGGCCCGACCTGCGCCAGCGGGTCGGCCGCCACGGCCCCCTGACCGGGTCGAGCCTGGACTCGCTGGCCGTGTCCACCGCCGTCGCCCTGCAGGCCATCCACGCCGCCGGCATCATCCACCAGGGGTTGAAACCGTCCAACATCCTGCTCGGCCCCCTCGGGCCCCGGGTGACCGGCTTCGGCATGACCCGTTTCCCCGGTCTGTCCGGCGTGCCCGCGCACACCGCTCCGGCGTATGTGTCGCCGGAGCAAGCACGGGGCGAGGAGGCCACCGAAGCGTCGGACGTGTTCGCCTGGGGCGGGGTCATCCTCTACGCGGCGACCGGGCGTGAGCCGTTCGGCGGCACCGGCCTCGACACGGCCGCCCCGGCGGCTCACGCCGGTCCCGACCTGACCGGCCTGCACGGCACGCTCCATGACCTCGTCGGCCGCGCCCTCGCCGGGGAGCCCGGCCGGCGCCCGAGTGTGCGGAACATCCTCCAGAGCCTGACCGGCGTCAGCGACCCGGCCGCCTCTCTCGCGAAGCCACCCGCGCTCCCCGCAACAAACACGCCCCCCGCGCAACTCGTCGCCGCAGACACACCCCCGGCACAACCACCCACCCCGGACACGCCCCCGGCACAACCACCCGCCCCGCTCCCCACCCCGGACACAGCCCCGGCACAACCACCCGCGCCACTCACCTCAAGCACGCCCCCGGCACAACCACCTGCCCTGTTCCCCGTCGCAAGCACGCACTCCGCGCAACCACCCGGCCTGGCCGGTGCCGGCGACACCGACACCGACACCGACACCGACGACGACCCGACCGCGTCCGTCGCGAAGTCACTCGTGCCGTTCGCCGCAGGCGCTTCTCCCGCGCAACCGCCCAGCCCGTTCTCCGCCGCAGTCACGCCGTCCGCGCAACCACCCGCCCTGTCCCCCGGCTCAAGCGCGCTTTCCGCGCAACCGCCCAGTCTGTCTCCTGCCATCCCCGGTGGCGGCTTTCCGAGCCGTTCCACCGAGAGGAGGCCCATCACCCCGGAGCGAGGACCCTGGTCACCTCTCATCCCCCTCGTCGCGGGAGTGGGGGTCGCACTGGTCATCGCCGGCATCGCCTGGTTCCTGCCACGGGACAAGGCCACCGCCGGCCTCACCGCACCGTCCCAGTCCGCCGCGGCAGGCAGCATGCCCGAAGCCACGCCTGAACCGACGGCCGACCCCGCGGCCGACCCCGCGGCCACGGCATCCGCGGCTCTCCACTCCCCCTCCCCTCACCCGACCGTCTCACCGTCGCCGTCGCCGTCGCCGTCTTCGGCGAAGGCCACGGCCAGCCCCACCCCGGTGCGGGCTCTGCCGCTCCAGGACGACTTCAGCGGCACCGATCGGGGCTGGACCGCGGCGGCATGGGGCAAGGGAAGGCGGCAACTGGGCCGCGGCGCCTACCGGATCACCACCAAACCCGACGGTTATCTGCCGCTCATCGCCCCCGGGACCGCCGAGGTGGAGAACACGACCATCATCGCGAAGGTCCGGATGCTGGGCGGCAAGGGCAACTTCGGAGTCTTCTGCCGAGGCCGGGACGACGCGGCCAAGCGCTATGAGTTCTCGCTCACCAGCAACGGCAACGCGTACATCCTCAAGAGCGGCCAAGCGGCCTCCTCGGTGAAGCACGTCCCGATTCCGGGCTTCCGCGCCACCCGGCTCACCAGTCTGGGGGCGACCTGCCGCAACAGCGCGGAAGGGACCAGGCTGATCCTGAGCGTCAACGGCAAAAAGCTCGTCTCCCAGCTCGACAGGGCGAAACCGTTCACCGCCGGCTCCATCGGCATGTTCGCCTACGCCTGGTCCGACGGCTCCGGGGTGGACGTCAGCTTCAACTCCTTCGAGGCCCGCCCCTGAGCACGGAAACCCCGGGCAACACACGGCCCCCGCACCGACCTGCCCGCCGGCAGGGTGACCTGCCGAGGTTTCCCGTGAAGTTCACCCTCAACCGCACCCCGAGAAGAGAGCACCGTCGCGACAGGACGCACCGGTACAAACAAGGTGCGCGCACTTGTACAGACAAATCAATAACTTGTACTTACTTGAGCAGCTGATACTGGTTTCCAATGCGCGCAATCTGGGCGACGATTCGCGTACATCCGGCCTTTACCAGGGCACTCCACGCTGATGTCTCCACGCGAACACGGAAGGAGCCTGGATGCGCCGGGTACTGATGGTGGCGGCAGCCGTACTGGCATTGGGCCTGACAAGCGCGCCCGCGACGGCCGAGGCCGACGGCACCCTGACCGCCGCCTCGACGTCGGTGAAGGCCGGCGAGCCGATCAGCCTCACCTACTCCACTCCTCGCCCCGACCCCAAGAACTGGATCGGCCTGTACGCAGACCCCGGCAACGGCCCCGTCAACGAGGCATACGTCGGCCCCTCCCTGAAGTGGGTCTATGTCCCCTCCGCCGGCGGCACCGCCACGCTGCCCACCGACGGCCTCGAACCCGGTAACTACGCGGCCTACTTCCTGGCCAAGGACGGCTACGCCTGGCTCGCCCGGCCGGTCAAGCTGCGGATCACGAGCAACGCGCCGCTCCACTTCGTCAGCGACCGCTTCCCGCTGCGCAACGCCCGCGCGCTCAAGCCGTACGCCGCGACCGTCAAGGGCCTGGTGCGCGGCGACGACCAGGGGCTGACCTTCCGCAAGACCGCCGGTCCCCGCTGGGTCACGGTCGGCGCGGACGGCGCGATCTCCGGCACACCCCGCACTCCCGACGCGCCGCGCCCCACGACCGTGACGATCGAGGCGCGCAACGCCGCCGGGGAGACCGCGTCGGCGACCGCCGAGATCGAGGTGAAGGCGCCCGGCGCCAGGCTCGTGCCGGAACTCAAGGCGATGAGCTGGAACCTCTGGCACGGCGGCAGCCAGGTGAACGGCGCCCGTGAGAAGCAGCTCAGGTTCCTGCTCGACCACGACGTGGACGTGGTCGGCATGCAGGAGACCTCGTCCACCTCCGCCAGGGATCTCGCCGAGTCGCTGGGCTGGGACTACTTCCAGGCCGGAAGCGACATGGGCATCGTCAGCCGCTACCCGATCGTGTCGCGGGGTCCGGTCCCCGCCGAGTCGGGCCTGGCCGGGATCACCGCCCGCGTCCAGGTGGACGAGCAGCGCAAGCAGGACGTCGCCGTCTGGAACGTCCACCTCGGCTACACGCCCTACGGTCCCTACGACGCCTGCTTCGGGAAGATGACCCAGAAGGAGTTGCTCGCCCGCGAGACCGCCTCCGGCCGTACCCCGCAGATCCAGGCGATCCTGACCGCCATGGAGCCCGACCTCAAGGACGCCGGGCGGACTCCGGTCCTGCTGACCGGCGACTTCAACGCCCCCTCCCACCTGGACTGGACGCCCGCGACCAAGCGCTGCGGCTACGACTCGGTGGCCTGGCCCACCTCGGCCCTGCCCGAGCAGGCGGGCCTGAAGGACTCCTTCCGCGTCGCCAACCCCGACCCGGTCGCCGCCCCCGGCATCACCTGGTCGCCGATCTACCCGACCTTCACCGGCGGCTACGGCCACGACGCGCACAAGGGCGAGCCCGAGCCCCAGGACCGGATCGACTTCGTGCACTATGCGGGAAAGCTCCGGGTTCTTGACTCCCGCGCCCTGGTCGAGGGCACGCCCAAGGCCATTCCGAACCACCGCGACAATGCCTGGACCTCCGACCACGCGGCGGTTCTGACGACCTTCCGCATGCGCTGACCCTTCTGCGGGAGATACGGAAAAGGGCGGCCCGCGCCGCCCTTTTCCCATGCCCGCGAGGAGTGCGAGGCGGAAACCGCCCCGACACGGCCGCGCAACACTTCGGAAACCGCCGATCTCTATGGTCCGGGAATGCGGCTCACACCACACGAGCAAGAACGCCTGCTCATCCATGTCGCAGCCGGTGTCGCCCGTGACCGCAGGGCCCGGGGGCTGCGGCTCAACCACCCCGAGGCCACCGCGATCATCGCGTCCTTCCTGATGGAGGGGGCCAGGGACGGGCGGACCGTCGCCGAGCTGATGGAGGCGGGACGCAACGTGCTGTCCCGGCAGGACGTCATGGACGGTGTGCCCGAGATGCTGGAATCGGTGCAGATCGAGGCCACCTTCCCCGACGGCACCAAGCTGGTCACCGTCCACCAGCCGATCCCATGATCCCGGACCGGAGACGACACGCCCCCGGCACGACGGGCGAGGAACGGTGGGCGAGCGATGAAACCCGGTGAGATCCAGTACGGCGAGGCGCCCATTCCGCTCAATCCGGGCCGCGAGCGCGTCACCGTCCGTGTCGTCAACACCGCCGACCGGCCGATCCAGGTCGGGTCGCACTACCACTTCGCCGCCGCCAACCCCGGTCTGGAGTTCGACCGCCGGGCGGCCTGGGGCACGCGCCTGGACGTCCCGGCCGGTACGGCGGTGCGGTTCGAACCCGGCGTCGAGCGCGACGTGAACCTCGTGCCGATCGCCGGCCGCCGGATCGTCCCCGGGCTCCGCCCCGAGTGGGCCGGACCTCTCGACGGGAGTCCCCATGTTCGTTGAACGGGCGCGCTACGCCGCCCTCTACGGCCCCACCGCCGGAGACCGGGTCAGGCTGGCCGACACCGACCTGTTCATCGAGATCACCGAAGACCTGTCGACGGGCCCGGCGGGGGCGGGCGACGAGGCCGTGTTCGGCGGCGGCAAGGTCATCCGGGAGTCGATGGGCCAGGCCAGGACCACCCGGGCCGAGGGCTCGCCCGATCTGGTGATCACCGGCGCGGTGGTCCTCGACCACTGGGGCGTGGTCAAGGCCGATATCGGGATCAGGGGCGGCCGGATCGTCGCGATCGGCAAGGCCGGCAACCCCGACACCATGGACGGCGTCCACCCCGGCCTGGTCATCGGCCCGTCCACCGAGATCCTCGCGGGCAACGGGAAGATCGTGACCGCGGGGGCGATCGACTCTCACGTCCATCTGATCTGCCCGCAGATCCTCGACGAGGCCTTGGCCGCGGGGGTCACCACGATCATCGGCGGCGGCACCGGGCCGGCCGAGGGCACCAAGGCCACGACGGTGACCGGCACCTGGTATCTCGCCCGGATGCTGGAATCCCTCGACTCCCACCCGGTCAACGTCGCGCTGCTCGGCAAGGGCAACACGGTCAGCGCCGAGGGTCTCCTCGAACAGCTCCGCGCCGGAGCATCCGGCTTCAAACTGCACGAAGACTGGGGCACCACCCCCGCCGCGATCGACACCTGCCTGTCGGTCGCCGACGCCACCGGCACCCAGGTGGCGCTCCACACCGACACCCTGAACGAGGCCGGGTTCGTGGAGTCCACGCTGAAGGCGATCGGCGACCGGGTGGTCCACGCCTATCACACCGAGGGGGCGGGCGGCGGGCACGCGCCGGACATCATCCGGGTCGCCTCCTACGGCAACATCCTGCCCTCCTCGACCAACCCGACCCGCCCGCACACCGTCAACACGCTGCACGAGCATCTCGACATGCTGATGGTCTGCCACCATCTCAACCCCTCGATCCCCGAGGACCTGGCGTTCGCCGAGTCCCGGATCCGGCCGGCGACGATGGCCGCCGAGGACGTGCTGCACGACATGGGCGCGATCTCGATGATCGGCTCGGACTCCCAGGCGATGGGCCGCGTGGGTGAGACGATCATCCGGACCTGGCAGACCGCGCACGTGATGAAGCGCCGCCGGGGCGCGCTGCCGGGCGACGGCGGCGCCGACAACCTGCGGGCCCGGCGCTACGTCGCCAAATACACGATCTGCCCGGCG
Source organism: Streptosporangium sp. NPDC000396 (assembly GCF_042898655.1). Lineage (NCBI taxonomy): Bacteria > Bacillati > Actinomycetota > Actinomycetes > Streptosporangiales > Streptosporangiaceae > Streptosporangium > Streptosporangium sp. NPDC000396. Next base: position 106,603 of record NZ_JBIAZA010000033.1, on the reverse strand, counting down.
GTGGCCCATGGCCTGGACGGCGAGGTGGGCTCGGTCGAGACCGGCAAGCTGGCCGACCTGGTCCTGTGGGATCCGGCCTTCTTCGGGGTCAAACCGGACCTAGTGATCAAGGGCGGCGTCATCGCCTACGCCCAGATGGGCGACGCCAACGCCTCCATCCCCACCCCGCAGCCGGTCATGCCCCGCCCGATGTTCGGCGCCGCCCCGGCCACCGCCGCCGCCACCTCGGTCCACTTCGTCGCGCCGCTGGCCATCGAGGACGGCCTGGCCGACCGCCTTGCCGTACGGCGGCGCCTGCTGCCGGTGGCCGACGTCCGCCGCCGTGGCAAGGAGAGCATGCCGCTCAACGACGCCATGCCGACGATCGAGGTGGACCCCGACACCTTCACCGTGCGCGTGGACGGCGAACCGGTCGAACCCGCCCCGGCCGAGTCCCTGCCCATGGCGCAGCGCTACTTCCTCTTCTGACGCCCTGATGAACGCCGCACTGCTGCTGCTGACCGATTCCCGGCTGCCCGCCGGAGGCCACGGGCACTCGGGGGGCATCGAGGCGGCCGTCAAGGTCGGGGCGGTCCACGACCTGCCCGGCCTCGCCGCGTTCCTGCGGGGGCGGCTGGCCACCGTCGGCCTGGTGGCCGCCGGTCTCGCGGCGGCGGCCTGCCGGCTCGGCACGGGCTCCCTCCCTTCTCCGCCGGCGGCGGAAGGCCGGCAGGCGAGCGGCACCGGGCCCCCTCCGCCGGCGGCGGAAGGCCGGCGACCGAGCGTCGCAGGGACCGCGCGCGACCTGCCGGAGGAGGGAACCGGCCAGGCGGCGCCCGCGAGCCGCTCCGGGCGGTGGGCCCTGCTGGACACGGAGGCCGACGCCAGGACCTCCTCCCCCGCCCAGCGCGAGGCGAGCCGTACCCAGGGCAGGCTGCTGCTGCGAACCGCACGGCGGATCTGGCCGTCACCGGTGCTCGGCGTCCTGGCGGGGGCCGTACCGCAGGGCGCCCATCACCCGATCGCGCTCGGCGCGGTGGCCGCGGCCGCGGGGTGCGCCCCGGAAGAGGCAGCGCTCGCCGCGGCCTACACCTCCGTCACCGGACCGGCCACGGCGGCGGTCCGGCTCCTCGGCCTCGACCCGGTCGCGGTGCACCGGCTGCTCGCCGATCTCATCCCGGACCTGGAGCGGGTCGCCGTGGAAGTCCCGGCGGACTGGGAGGCACTGCCCGCGCACGCCGCACCCGCACTCGACCTGCTCGCCGAGCGGCATGTCCGCGCCGAGCCGAGGCTCTTCGTCTCCTGATCGCCTGAAAGGACGGTGACGCCCATGGGCGCCAACCACGACGACCACCACCACCCGGCCGATCCCCGCGGCCGGGCGCTGCGCCTGGGCATCGGCGGGCCCGTCGGCAGCGGCAAGACCGCGCTGACCGCGGCACTGTGCCGGACACTCGGCCAGACGCTCAGCCTCGGCGTGGTGACCAACGACATCTACACCACCGAGGACGCCGATTTCCTGCGCAGGACGGGCGTGCTCGACCCGGAGCGGATCGCCGCCGTGCAGACCGGGTGCTGCCCGCACACCGCCATCCGCGACGACATCGCGGCCAACCTCGACGCGGTGGAGACCCTGGAGGAGCGGTTCGGCCCGCTTGACCTGGTGATCGTGGAGAGTGGCGGCGACAACCTCACCGCCACTTTCAGCAGGGGCCTGGCCGACAGCCAGATCTTCGTGCTGGACGTGTCGGGCGGCGACAAGGTTCCCCGCAAGGGCGGTCCCGGCGTGACGGCGGCCGACCTGCTCGTGATCAACAAGACCGACCTGGCCCCGATGGTCGGCGCGGACCTCACGGTCATGTCCCGCGACGCGGCGGCCGTACGAGACGGCAAGCCCGTGCTGTTCACCTCGGTCAGGCAGGAGCCGGGCGCGCACGCGGTCGCCGAATGGGTCACCGGTCTCGTCCGGTCCTGGGCCCACGACCGCACTCGCGCCCGGGTCCCGCGACCGTGACCCATCCGCCGGAAGATCATCCCTTTTCCGGGTCTGTCCCCCGGCGCTCGATGGCGGCCCGGGCGGCGATCGTCACCGAACGCGGCCCGGACGGCCGGACCGTGCTCACCACGATGCGGTCCGACCCACCGCTCACGTTGCGCCGGACCGCACCGGGCCAGGTGCATCTGGTCTCCACCGCGGCGGGGCCGCTCGGTGGTGACGACCTCGCGCTCGACATCGAGGTGGCGCCGGGCACCGTGCTGGACGTGCGGTCGATCGCGAGCACGCTGGTGCTGCCCGGTCCGGGCGAGTCTCTGATGACGGTCACCGCCCGGGTGGGCGCGGGAGCGTCGCTGCGATTCGCACCCGAGCCGACCGTGCTCGCGGCGGGCTGCCGGCACCGGATGGCGGTACGGCTGGCACTGGCCGAGGACGCCCGGGTGTTCTGGCGCGAGGAGATCGTCTTCGGCCGGTACGGCGAGCGGCCCGGCCACTGCCACTCCCGCTTCGACGCCACGGTCGCGGGCAGCCCGCTGCTCCGGCAGGAGTTCGTCGTGGGTGACCCCGCGATCGACACGAGCCCCGCCGTGTACGGCGCCGCCCGCTGCGTCGGCAGCGTCCTGGTCACCGCGCGGGCGCCGGAACCGGTGATCGGGGACGGCTGGGCGGTGCTGCCCCTGGCCGGACCCGGCACCCTGATCTCCGCCCTCGGGAGCGACGCCGTCGAGCTGCGACAACGTCTGGAAAGCGGTGAGTCACACCTGCCGGCGACATGACCAGGGGATTCTCGCGGTGTCCTGCCGGTCGTGGGGGCCTTCTGTCAGTCGTAGAAGCCCAGGCGGCGCAGCTGCTTGGGATCGCGCTGCCAGTCTTTGGCGACGCTGATCCGCAGGTCGAGATAGACCCGGGTGCCGAGCAGCGCCTCGATCTGCCGGCGGGCCCGGCTGCCGACCTCCTTGAGCCGGGTGCCCTTGTGCCCGATCACGATGGCCTTCTGCGACGGGCGCTCGACGAACATGTGCGCGTAGATGTCGAGCAGGTCGTCGCGGCCTTCCCGGGGAAGCATCTCGTCGACGACGACCGCGATCGAGTGCGGCAGCTCGTCCCTGACCCCTTCCAGTGCCGCCTCGCGGATCAGCTCGCCCACCAGCACCTGCTCGGGCTCGTCGGTGAGCTGACCGCCTTCATACAGCGGCGGGCTCTCGGGGAGCCGCTTGATCAGCACGTCGCCCAGCACGTCGAGCTGCTCCCCCGACTCCGCCGAGACCGGGACGATCTCATCGAATTCGGCGAGCTGGGAGACCGCCAGCAGCTGCTCGGCGATCTGCTCGCGGGTCGCCAGATCACACTTGGTCACCACGGCGATGACCGGGGTCTTCTTGACCGCGGCGAGCTTCTCGGCGATGAACCGGTCGCCCTTGCCGATGGGCTCGTTGGCGGGCACGCAGAACCCGATCACGTCGACCTCGGTGAGGGTGGACAGCACCAGGCTGTCCAGCCGCTCGCCCAGCAGGGTGCGGGGCCTGTGCAGCCCGGGCGTGTCCACGATGATGAGCTGGGCGTCCGGGCGATGAACGATGCCGCGGATGACCCGGCGGGTGGTCTGGGGCTTGGACGAGGTGATCGCCACCTTCGTGCCGACCAACGCGTTCATCAGCGTGGATTTGCCGACGTTGGGCCGGCCGACGAAGCAGGCGAAACCGGCATGGAAATCAGCAGCTGAAGAACTCACGCCAACCATTGTCGCCGATATCGGCCTCAGCTCTGACGCAAGGTCCCGTCGGGACCGGCCACGAGCAGCGTCTTGCCGCCCATGTCCCGGACCGCCTGCACGTCCGCCTCGGCCGGGCCCTCCCCCGCGGTGACCAGCGCGGCCGCCTCCAGGGACTCGGCGCCGCTGGACACGGCCATCGCCACGGCGACCTGCAGCGCCGACAGCGTCAGCGACGGCAGCGCCACGTTGGTCGCCGAATAGGTCCGGCCGGTCTCGTCTCGCACGGCCGCGCCTTCGGCGGCGCCGTTGCGGGCACGAGTGGAACGGGCCAGGACGATGATCTTGTTGTCCTCGGGATCGAGGGTCGCGTCACTCACACCACAAGGGTATTCAGCTTGCGGGAACCGGCGCGACCGAGGTCAGGCGGCCGCCCGGCCGGCCAGGAACCGGGCGAGCTCCTGAGTGCGCCGGACATCGACGTCGGTGACCCCGGCGTGCACCAGCGAGACCAGGGTGTGCCCGATACGGGCGAAGACCATGTGCATCTCGTAGGGGTATCCGTTCAGCCGGCCACGCAGCCGCCGGGCCTCCATCTCGTCGCCGACGGCGTCCATATCGAGACTCGAGACCGCGAAGGAGGTGCCCGCGCTCACCCGGCGGCTCATCACGACCCTGCAGTCGTTCAGCGCCTCGGTGAGCTTGGCGAAGTGAAACCGGGCGTCGTCTCCGGCGTAGGACATCAGGCCGACCCCGGCCAGCTCACCCAGCTTGTCGCCCGGGTAGGTCGCGGCCACCTGCGCGCCCAGCGCCTGCTTCGGCGGCCTGCCCCCCGCCGTGTCGAGGATGAGCCGGCACTCGCGGTCACGCGGCCGGAACGGGGGCTTCCACCCGTCGCGCAGCCTGGCCGAGAATCCGTCCGGCAGTTCTCGTGCCTGCGGCAACAGTCTCTGGAGTCGCGTCAGCTCCCCCACGGCCTCCTTCCGGGTGTAACCCGTTTCGCTGCCGCACGCAGTCGAAACCCCGGCCAGGGCCCCGCAGACAGCGATCGCAACGGCAACTCGCATCCCCCGCGTCATGACTAATCCCCCGATGTCACGTGCGAGGTGTCTTGCCCCGCCGATCCGCTTTCTTCCCCACAGGAAAAAGCGGCAATCATCGGGAAACGCGTAAGGGTGCCCTCATCCGCGTCATGCGGTCGAGGACACCCTTAAGCGAGCGACACGGGACCTTTGAGCAGCCGTCCCACGTGCTCTTTCTCCCCATGGGGCCATCCCTTCGCCGCGAACCCCTCCCGGCTCCGAGGACCTCCCCACCAGCTCCCGCGCGACCGGGTGCCGTGAGAAAACAGTGTCACGCGCCGCTTGCAGCCCGCTTGCGGACCGCTTGGCAAGACGCTCCACCGGCCCGGATCCGCCCACGACTCCGCCGACGCCGCTGCCACGCGGCTTACGCCCGACGCTCGCACCAGAATGCTCGTACTGCCGCCCGGGGCTCACGCTTCCATTCGAAGGCCGCCGCCCGGACCCGGACGCTCATGCCGGAGTCCGGCAGGCACACCGCTCAGCTCCGCCCGCCCGCTCCGGCCCGGTCGCGTTCAGGTTCTGCTCTGGTCATGCTCCTCCGGAGCTTCGGCCGAATCGGACTCGGCCGAGGCGATCCGCCTGACGAGAACCGTGCCGATCCGGTTGCGGCGCCCGGCGAGGCTCTCCGCCGTCAGGGTCAGCCCTCCCACCACGGCCTCGGCACCGGCGATCGGCACGCGGCCCAGCGCGTGCGCCAGCAGGCCTCCGACGGTCTCGACGTCGTCCACCTCAAGCTCGATGTCGAACAGGTCCTCCAGGTCGTCCACGGAGAGCCGGGAGGTCACCCGGACCGAACCGTCCTCCAGCGGCTCCACGCGGGGAGCCTCCTGGTCGTATTCGTCCGTGATCTCGCCCACGATCTCCTCAAGGATGTCCTCGATCGTGACCAGGCCGGCCGTCCCGCCGTACTCGTCGATGACGATCGCCTGGTGGATCTGGCGGGCCTGCATCTCCCGGAGGAGCTGGTCGATCGGCTTGCTCTCCGGCACGTAGGTGGCCGGACGCATGATGGTCTCGACCTGTGCGGCGCGGCCGTCGTCTCCCGCCTCCTGAACCCTGCGCACGATGTCTTTGAGATAGGCGATGCCTATGACGTCGTCCTCGTTCTCGCCGACCACGGGAATTCGGGAGAAACCGCTGCGCAGAGCGAGCGACAGGGCCTGGTTCAGCGTCTTGCCGCGCTCGATGAACACCATGTCGGTGCGGGGAACCATGACCTCTCGGACCAGGGTGTCCCCGAGCTCGAAGACCGAGTGGATCATCTCGCGCTCGTCCGGCTCGATGACCCTGCGCTCCTCGGCCAGATCGACCAGGTCCCGCAGCTCGGCCTCGGAGGTGAACGGCCCTTCCTTGAAGCCCTTTCCGGGTGTCACGGCGTTGCCGAGCAGGATGAGCAGCGTGGGAAGCGGCCCGAAGATCCGGGTCAGGCGATACACGAGGGGGGCGCTGGCGAGCGCGATCGGCTCGGCGTGCTGGCGGCCCAGCGTGCGCGGGGAGACCCCGACGATCACGTAGCTGATCACGATCATCACCGCCGCGGCGGCGGCGTAGGCCCAGCCCTGGTCACCGAACCAGTCGATGAAGAGCAACGTGGCGATCACCGTGGCGCCCAGCTCACAGCTCAGCCGGAGCAGCAGCAGGAGGTTCAGGTAGCGCGGCGGATCGGCGACGATCATCTGCAGGCGCAGTGCACCTTGGCGTCCGTCACGGACGAACTCCTCGGCCCGCACCCGCGAGATGCGCGTCAGGGCCGTCTCCGCGCTGGCTATCAGGCCGCCGACGACGACGAGGACGACAGCCGAGAACAACCACCCATTGGCCAGGTTCACCGCTGGGGGCGCACCTCCCGCCATGACTCCAGGAGCTCGCCCTGGAGGCCGAACATCTCCTTGTGCTCGTCGGGCTCGGCATGGTCGTAGCCGAGCAGATGGAGGATGCCGTGCGTGCACAGCAGCTCCAGCTCGGCCTCGGTGCTGTGCCCGGCCTCGGTGGCCTGCTTGGCGGCCACCTGCGGGCAGAGCACCACGTCACCGAGGAGCGCGGGGTCGGCGGGTGCGTCGCCCTCCTGCCGGGCTCCGCTGCCGGAGCCGGGCCGCAGCTCGTCCATCGGGAAGGAGAGCACGTCCGTCGGGCCGGGCTCTCCCATCCACTGCTCGTGCAGCACCGCCATGGCCTCTTCGTCCACGACCAGGATCGACAGCTCGGCGAGCGGATTGACGTCCATCCGCTCCAGGACGTGCCCCGCCAGCGCGACGATGAGCCTCTCGTCGATCTCGACGCCGGACTCGTTGTGGAGCTCGATGCTCATTGGTCGCTCCTCGCTCACGTTCTTCCCCGAGGACGCTTGACCACGCCCTTGATCGCCTGCGGCGCGCTCTGCCGCTGCGTCTCGTCATAGCGCCCATAGGCGTCCACGATGTCGCTCACCAGCTTGTGCCGTACCACATCGGCACTGGTCAGCCGGCTGAAGTGGATGTCAGGGATGCCATCGAGGATGCCCTGCACCACTCTCAGGCCGCTCTGCGTGCCATCCGGCAGGTCGACCTGGGTGACGTCACCGGTGACGACGATCTTCGAGTTGAAGCCCAGCCGCGTCAGGAACATCTTCATCTGCTCGGGCGAGGTGTTCTGCGCCTCGTCCAGGATGATGTAGGCGTCGTTGAGCGTACGGCCGCGCATGTAGGCGAGCGGGGCGACCTCGATCGTGCCCGCCGCCATCAGGCGGGGGATCGAGTCGGGGTCGAGCATGTCGTGCAACGCGTCGTAGAGCGGACGCAGGTAGGGATCGATCTTCTCGTAGAGCGTGCCGGGCAGGAAGCCGAGCCTCTCGCCCGCCTCCACCGCCGGGCGGGTGAGGATGATCCGGTTGACCTTCTTCTCCTGGAGCGCCCGCACGGCCTTCGCCATCGCGAGGTAGGTCTTGCCCGTGCCGGCCGGGCCGATGCCGAAGACGATGGTGTGCTTGTCGATCGCGTCGACGTAGCGCTTCTGGTTCACGGTCTTCGGCCGGATGGTCCGGCCTCGCGAGGAGATGATGTCGAGGGAGAGCACCTCGGCGGGACGGTCGGAGGTCATCCGCAACATCGCGATGCTGCGCTCCACCGCGTCCGCCGTGAGCTCCGCACCCCCACGGACCAGCTCCATCAGCTCCTCGAAGAGGCGCACCACGGTGCCGCTCTCCTCCGGGCTCCCGGTGATGGTGATCTCATTGCCACGGACGTGGATGTCGGCGCGGAAGGAGCCCTCGATGACCCGCAGCAGCTCGTCGCGCGAGCCCAGCAGGCTGACCATCGAATGATCATCAGGAATCACCACCTTCGCCTGGGTCCGGCTGGGACCCTTCGACCTCGGTGGGGGCGTTCTGCTGGAATCGTTTGTCTCGGACATAGGCGGGCCTTTCGGCCTGTTCGCCTCCAGATATCGGCGTGGGACTTCTACGCCATCGTATCCGTGATCGACGGGATCGCGCTTGCCGGTTTTATCCGGGCGGCCAGGTCAGACCGCGCCCGCCGAGCACGTGCCCGTGCACGTGAAAGACGGTTTGACCGGCCCCGGGGCCGGTGTTGAAGACCAGCCGGTAACCCGAGTCGGCGATCCCCTCCTGCTCCGCGACCGCGTGTGCCGCCTTGAGCACGTCGTCGGCGAGCCCGTGGTCGGCCGCGGCCAGCGCCGCCGCGTTCGGGTAGTGCTCCCTGGGAACCACGAGCACATGGGTCGGCGCCTGGGGATTGACGTCCCGGAAGGCCAGCGTGCGATCGTCCTCATAGACGATCTTCGCGGGGATCTCCTTGGAGACGATCTTGCAGAACAGGCAGTCGGCTTCGCTCACCATGCAGGCACCCTACCGCCCGCGACGTTGTCAATCGGTGATGATTCATCGTCCGCAAAGAAAGATCCGCCCAGATAAGGTGGGTATGCAAAACTTCAACAACTACAGACCAATGCAATTCGCACGATATGGCCCCCCTGGCGAGGACACGACTGGGTCATGCCCCCTAATGAACCGGAAGAGCGTAAACCCTCTGGGAAGGCCGCGCGTCCCACTGATGTGACCACCGAGACCCTCGTGGCCGACAGGTCGCTCGGGGCGGTGCCCGTCGAGTGGGACGCCGACATGGCCGTTACCGCGCTGTACAGCGCGCACTATCGGTCTCTTGTGCGTCTTGCTGTGTTACTCGTCCGCGACATGGCAACCGCGGAGGAAGTCGTGCAAGACGCGTTCGTCGCCATTCATGGCGCCTGGCGCCGGCTTCGCGACACCGACAAGGCACTCGCCTACCTGCGCCAATCGGTCGTCAACCGATCGCGCTCGGTGCTCCGGCACCGAGCGGTCGTCGAGAAGTACGCCCCTAAAGGACTGCCCGACGCGCCGAGCGCCGAGAACGGCGCGATCGGCGAGTTAGAGCGATCCGCCGTCATCGAGGCACTACGCAGTCTGCCCGCACGCCAGCGAGAGGCATTGGTCCTGCGCTATTACGGTGATATGTCCGAGGCGCAGATCGCTCATGCGATGGGCATCAGCAAGGGCGCGGTCAAGAGCCACACGGCTCGCGGTATGGCCGCCCTACGAACCACACTGGAGCAACTGTCATGACCGAGTCCCCCGACGAGTACGGCGAGCTGCTCCGCCGTGCCCTCAGCGCGGAGGCGAACTCGGTCGTTCCCTCCCCCGACGGATTGGAGATCATCCGCGCTCGCATAGAACGACGCGGGCTCCGCGGGCTGGTGTGGTGGCGCGCCGGAGCCTCTGTCGCAGGAGCGGTCCTCGTGGCGGCCACTGTCGTCATGATGGTCCCGCAGTTCCGCGAGCAGGTGATCCAGCAGGTCAACAGCGGAGAGGTCAACTACACCAAGTCGACCCCACCCGACTTGTCCGCCACCTCGCGGCCCCCGGTGGACGACGGAGAGCAGGCCCCGATCGTCCCCAGGCCGGAGACGTCGGCGCCGCTCCCCACCCAGTCCAAGCCCGCGACGCCGAGCGAGAAGCCGACCCCGAAGCCGACGGCGACGCCAACACCGACGGCGAAGCCCACGCCTTCGCCCACCTGCCCCACGGCTCCCGGTGAGGAGACGACGGTCGAGCCCGAGGAGAACCCCAAGGACTGCAAGCCCCGGTCCACCCCGACGCCGACGGAGTCCACCGCCCACACGGAGAGCCCGTGCCCGGCCGACGGGTGCGCACCGCCGGACGAACCGCTCCCGACGCCGACGGAGGCGACGACCGTCACCTCCAACAACGGTTAGCGGGTCACCAGCGGCCGGTGCGCGTCTGGAGCACCGCCGCCGCGGCCACCCCGGCCGTCGAGGTGCGCAGCACCGTCGGCCCGAGCAGCGCCGGTACGGCTCCCGCCTCCCGGAACGCGGCGATCTCCTCCTCACCCACCCCGCCTTCGGGACCGACCACCACGACGATGTCACCGGCGCCGGGAAGCTCCAGGGTGGAGAGGGGTGAGGCCGCCTCCTCGTGCAGCACGATGCCCAGTGAGGCGGCCGACAGCAGTGCGGCGACCTTCGCCGTGGTCGCGAGATCGGTCACCTCGGGCAGGTGGAATCGCCGAGCCTGCTTGCCCGCCTCCCGCGCCGTGGACCGCCAGCGGGCCAGCGACTTGGCCGCCCGTTCGCCCTTCCACTGGGTGACGCACCGGGCCGCGGCCCAGGGCACGATCGCGTCGACACCGGCCTCGGTCATCATCTCCACGGCCAGCTCGCCCCGATCGCCCTTGGGCAGTCCCTGAACCACGACCAGACGAGGCCGCGGCGCGGGCACGTCGTAGCGGCGCAGCACCTCGACGCGGAGCGAGTCCTTTCCCGCGTCCCGCACCACGCACTCGGCCACGGCGCCCGCGCCGTCGGTCAGATCGAGCCGCTCTCCGGCCCGCAACCGCCGTACGGCCGCCGCGTGGCGTCCCTCGGGGCCGCCGAGCGTGAACTCCGCCCGAGCCAGGTCGGCCGGATCGGCCAGGAAGACCGGAACCGTCATCGGCGGCCGGAGACGTGCCGGCCCGGCCTGCGGGCCGCCGGCCGGGCGACCGGTGAACGCCTGCCGTCAGCGGCCATTGAACGCATCTCGCAGACGGGAGAAGAACCCCTGCTGGCCGGGGGCGAACTTACCCGGCGGGCGCTCCTCGCCGCGGAGCTTGGCGAGCTCGCGCAGGAGCTCCTCCTGAGCCGGGTCGAGGCGGGCGGGGGTCTCCACGTTGACGTGGATCAGCAGGTCGCCACGGCCGGTCTCGTTGAGACGCTGGACGCCTCGGCCGTAGAGCGGGATGGTCTGCCCGGACTGGGTGCCGGGCCGTACGTCCAGCTGCTCCATGCCGTCGAGCGTCTCCATGGTCAGGGAGGTGCCGAGCGCGGCCGCGGTCATCGGAATCTGCACGGTGCAGTGCAGATCGTCGCCGCGGCGCTCGAAGATCTCGTGCGGACGCTCGACGATCTCCAGGAACAGGTCTCCGGGCGGGCCCCCGCCCGGGCCGATCTCACCTTCGCCGGCGAGCTGGATGTGGGTGCCGTCTTCCACACCGGCCGGGATGCGGACCTTGATGGTCCGCCGGGTGCGGACCCGGCCGTCGCCGGAGCACTCCTGGCAGGGGTTACGGATGATCGAGCCGAATCCACCGCACTGGGGGCAGGGGCGGGAGGTCATGACCTGGCCGAGGAAGGACCGGGTGACCTGGGAGACCTCACCGCGGCCATGGCACATGTCGCAGGTTTCGGGGTGGGTGCCGGCCGCGGCGCCTGAGCCCGTGCAAACCTCGCAGAGCACGGCGGTGTCGACGACCAGCTCGCGCGTGGTGCCGAAGGCCGACTCGCGCAGGTCGAGCTCGACCCGGATGGTGGCGTTACGGCCCCGGCGAGCACGCGACCGCGGACCGCGGCCACCGCCGCCGGCCGCGCCGAAGAAGGCGTCCATGATGTCGCTGAACGGGAAGCCCGCGCCGAAGCCCCCCGCGCCGGCGCCGGCGCCCGAGGCGAACGGGTCGGCACCCATGTCGTACATCTGTCGCTTGTTGGGATCGGACAGGACCTCATAGGCCTGAGTGATCTCCTTGAACCGCTCCTGGGTCTCAGGATCGGGATTCACGTCGGGATGCAGCTCGCGCGCCAGGCGACGGTATGCCTTCTTGATTTCTTCCGCACTGGCGTCGCGGCGTACCCCGAGGGTGCCGTAGTAGTCGCTCTTAGCCACTTAGTTGACCTCTTAGGATGCAGCCAGGATCTGGCTGACGTAGCGTGCCACCGCGCGCACCGCGCCCATCGTGACCGGGTAGTCCATTCGTGTCGGACCCAGCACACCAAGCCGGGCCAGTTGTTTGCCTCCCGAACCGTATCCGGCGACGACGATCGACGTGCCCTGGAGACCTGTGTAGGGGTTCTCCGAGCCGATCCGCACCGTCAGCGCCGAAAGGTCCGACGTCTCGCCGAGCAGGCGCATGAGCACGACCTGCTCTTCCAGGGCCTCCAGCACGTCGCGGAGCCCGACGGTGAAGTCGGCTCCCGCGAGATTGGCCGCCCCGGCAAAAACGATCTTCTCATCATGCCGGTCCACGAGGGACTCCAACAACACCGACAGGACCGTGGCCGCGAACGGCCGATCGTCGACCGGAAGGCGGTCGGGCAGGTCGGCGACCATGTCCGGGACGTTGACCAGCCCGCAGCCGTCCAGGCAGGCGTTGAGAGTCGCCCGCAGATGGGCGATGCGATTGTCGTCCACCACGTCGGGCAGCTCGATCACGCGCTGCTCGACCCGCCCCGTGTTGGTGATGAGCACGAACATCAGCCTGCGCTCGCTCAACGGGACCAGCTCCACATGCCGGACCGTGGAGTTGCTCAGCGTGGGGTATTGCACCACGGCGACCTGGCGGGTGAGCTGTGCCAGCAGCCGCACCGTGCGTGTCACGACGTCGTCGATGTCCACCGCGCCGGCCAGGAAGGTCTCGATGGCCCTCTTCTCGGCACCCGACAGCGGCTTCACCTGCGAGAGCCTGTCGACGAACAGCCGATAGCCCTTGTCCGTGGGCACTCGGCCGGCGCTGGTGTGAGGCTGGGCGATGTAGCCCTGCTCCTCCAGCACCGCCATGTCATTGCGGATGGTCGCGGGTGAAACTCCCAGGTTGTGCCGCTCCACGAGAGCCTTGGAGCCTACCGGCTCGTTGGTTGACACATAGTCCTCGACGATGGCGCGAAGCACCGCCAGCTTGCGATCGTCGACCAACGCGCTCACCTCCTTGCCCGCACCGAACAGGAAACCACCGGTGCTGGCACTCTGTGTTCCCGAGTGCCAAGTGTACGGCTCTTGCCCACAAGGTGCGATAACGCGGCGGCAGGATGATGGGACCAAGCCGCCGTCAAGTCAACTGCTATCGCCGTACAAGCGGTAACCGACACAATTCCCGTCATGTCCAACGATTTCGTCTCCCCCTCAGGCGATGCATCCTCGCACGCGCCCGGTGGCTACGGTGCGCCCCAGCAGCCCTACGGCCAGCCGTACCAGGCCGGTCCTCCCCCGGGCTACGCGCCCGGCGGTTACGGCGCGCCCCAGGGGCCGCCGCCCGCGCCGAAGATCAAACCCAGCGTCGGCTGGATCGTCAGCGCCTGGCTCGTCTTCGTGCTCAGCGTGATCGTCGGCTTCGGCGGCTTCGTCGGCGGCATCTTCAGCGCGGTCACCGACGCCGCGCCCACCGAGACGTTCGGCTCGGGCCAGACGGTGACGGTCTCGCTCGATCCGGCCGACAACCCCGCCATCTACGTCGCCACCAGCGGGCGCACCGAGTTCACGTGCGAGCTGCAGGACGGACCCGCACCGGCCAGGCTCCAGCAGCCGCGCGGGCAGCAGACCGTCGCCTCCACCGACGGCGTCGCCTGGGAGCTGGGCCTGCGGGTGGGGGTGGACAAGGCCGGCGACTACAAGCTCACCTGCACCACCGAAGGGGCGAACGCCAGGTTCGGCGTGGGCAAGGAGATCGACCCCGGCTCGGTCGTGGGCGGGGCGGTCGCACTGGTCGCGGTGCCGGGTGCGGGCTTCCTGCTGGCCGTCGTCGTGACGATCGTCGTGCTGGTGAAGCGGAGCGGGGCCCGCAAGCGCCAGGCCGCCGCGGCCGCCGCGCAGTGGGGACAGCCGAGTCCGTACGGCAGGTGATCGCGGCCTTTGCTAGCGTCCACTTGATCCCTGGCGAGAGATGGTGGGCGGTCGGCGATGTACGAACGTGATGTGCTGGCGGGAAACTGGCGGCGTCCCCTCAAGGGGAAGATCCCTCAGGTTCCCGCGGAGCTCGACCTGGTCGTGGAAGACGCCGACGGCGGCTTCTGCGGCGCCGTGGTGGCCTGCGACAAGGAGGCCGTCACCCTGGAGGACCGCTTCGGGCGGCGGCGGGTGTTCCCGCTGGAGCCCGCCGCGTTCCTCCTGGAAGGCAAAGTCGTGACGCTGGTACGGCCCGCCGCCGGACCACGGGGTCCGAGGCGTTCCGCCTCCGGCTCCATCGCGGTGGAGGGTCTGCGGGCCCGGGTGGCCAGAGAGAGCCGGATCTACGTGGAAGGCGCGCACGACGCCGCGCTCGTGGAGAAGGTGTGGGGTCACGACCTGCGGGTGGAGGGCGTGGTCGTGGAATACCTCGAAGGGGTCGACCACCTGCCCGCGATCGTCGAGGAGTTCGAGCCGGGCCCGGACCGCCGTCTGGGCGTGCTCGTGGACCACCTGGTCCCCGGCTCGAAGGAGAGCCGGATCGCCGCCCAGGTCTCCTCCCCGGACGTGCTCATCGTGGGGCATCCGTTCGTGGACATCTGGCAGGCGGTCAAGCCGTCGGTGCTGAAGATTTCCTCCTGGCCGGCGGTTCCGCGCGGCGTACCCTGGAAAGAAGGGGTCATCACCGCCCTGGGCTGGCACCTGGAACCTGCCGACGCATGGCGGCGCATTCTCGGGTCGGTCACCACATACGCCGATCTGGAGCCGGAACTTCTCGGCCCGGTGGAGGAATTGATCGACTTCGTGACTGTTCCCAGCGAGGATGACTAACCCCGCACCCATCAGGAGGGGCCATGAGCGTCAATCCCGAGGATCCGCGGCCCGAGAGCGCGGGCGACGACCAGACCCGGCGGGCCGACCGGCCACCCTCGCCCGGCTTCGCCACGCCCGGCCAGGACGACTCGCCGCCCGCCCCGCCCCCTTCCGCCTCGTCGTACGGTTCGTACGGCTACGGTTACGGCTACCAGGACGGCCGGCCGGGGAGCCCGCAGAGCCCGTATCCCCCGCCCGGCTACGGATTCCAGGGACAGCCGGGGGCGTACGGCCCTCGGCCGGGCAGTGACGACACCACCCTGGCCATGCTCGCCCATCTGCTGGGCCTGCTGACCTCGTTCGTCGGGCCGCTGGTGATATATCTCGCGAAGAAGGACGAGTCTCCTTATGTTCGGAGTCAGGCGGCCGAGGCGCTCAACTTCCAGCTCACCCTGCTGATCGCCTACTTCGTCTGCTGGATTCTGGCGTTCGTGCTGATCGGCTTCCTCCTGATGTTCCTGGTCTGGATAGCCTCGATTGTCTTCATGGTCATCGGCGCCATCGCGTCCAACCGCGGTGAGAACTACCGCTATCCGATGAACATCCGCTTCGTCAGCTGATCACGTCAGGTCGCGCACCAGGGCGTCGGCCAGGAGGCGGCCGCGCAACGTCAGCACGGCGCGGCCCGCCTTGAAGGGCTCCACCTCCAGCAGGCCGTCGGCCAGCGCCTGGGCGATCACCGGCGGCCGGTCGATCTCCTTGAGAGGGAAGCCCTGGGTGAGCCTGAGCTCCAGCATCAGCCGCTCCACCGCCCTGTCCTCCGCGGTCAGCACCTCGCGCGCGTGCGCCGGCGAGACGCCGGAGGCCAGGCGCTGGGCGTAGGCCGCCGGGTGCTTGACGTTCCACCACCGGGTGCCGCCGACGTGACTGTGCGCGCCGGGACCGACCCCCCACCAGTCGCCGCCGGTCCAGTAGAGCAGGTTGTGCCGGCAGCGCCCGGCCTCCGAGGTCGCCCAGTTGGACACCTCGTACCACTCGAACCCGGCCTCGGCGAGCATGGCGTCGGCGATGAGGTAGCGGTCGGCGGCCACGTCGTCGTCGGGCATCGGGAGCTCACCGCGCCGGATCCTGGCCGCCAGCCTGGTGCCGTCCTCCACGATCAGCGAGTAGGCCGACACATGGTCGGGCCCGGCCTCGATCGCCGCGGCCAGCGAGGCCCGCCAGTCGTCGTCGCTCTCTCCCGGCGTGCTGTAGATCAGATCCAGGTTGACGTGGTCGAACCCGGCCTCCTTGGCCTCCCGTACGGCACGCGCGGGCCGGCCCGGAGTGTGCCGGCGGTCCAGCACCTCGAGCACGTGCTCGCGGACGCTCTGCATGCCGAAGCTCATCCGGGTGAACCCGCCGCGGCGCAGCTCGGCCAGGTAGGCCGGGTCCACGGACTCGGGGTTGGCCTCGGTGGTCACCTCGGCGTCCGGGGCGAGCCCGAACTCCGCCTCGATCGCGCCCAGGATGCGGACCAGGTCCCCCGCGGGCAGCAGGGTCGGCGTGCCTCCGCCGAAGAACACGGTCTCGACCGGAAGGTCCACGTCACCGAGGTTGGCACGCGCCCGCCGTACCTCGTCGATGGCGGTGTCCGCATAGTCCTTGTGCGAGGCGCCGGGACCGAGCTCGGACGCCGTATAGGTGTTGAAGTCGCAGTAACCGCAGCGGGTCACGCAGAAGGGCACGTGGACGTAGAAACCGAAGGGCCGCTCGCCGAGCCCGCGGAGCGCGCTGCCGGGGAGCCGGCCCGAGGCCGGTACGGGATCGCCGTCGGGAAGAGTGGATGGCACGACACCAAGTCTGCCGCTCCCGCCGCGATGCCCGGAACGACGGGACCGGGCACACGCTCGGCGGAAAGCCCACCCGCGAGATCCGCAGGACCCGCCCGGCCCGCCCGCAGAACCCGCCCACCTGCTTCGGCCCCACCCGCAGGACCCGCTACTTCGCCCCTACCCGCAGGACCCGCTCGGCGACCTCGTCCCACAGGGCGGGGTGGCCGGGGTAGGCGAGCAGGCGGCGCATCAGGTCCTTGTCTCCGTGGTAGGCGCGGAAGGACTCGGTGACCGTGACGCTGTCGTCCGGGCGGGAGACGATCTCGACGGCGTCGCCGCGGCCCAGCTCGCCCTGCTCGATCACCTGCAGATAGGCACCGACCCGGCCGACCTGGGTGAAGCGCTTGACCCAGCCCCGCTCGTCGAGCCAGTTGCGGAACACCACACACGGCACCCGCGGGCCCGTGACCTCCAGGAGGGCGGTGCCGATCCGCCAGCGCTCGCCGATCTTCGCGCCGTTGACGTCGAGCCCCTCGGTCGTGAGGTTCTCGCCGAACTGGCCGTTGCGCAGGTCGCGGCCCAGCTCGCCCTGCCACCAGTCGTAGTCCTCGCGGGCGTAGGAGTAGACCGCGTGGTCGAGCGAGCCGTGGTGCTTCGTGTCGGCCCGCTCGTCACCCGCCAGGCCGTTCTCCCCCACCGCGACGCGGCCGTCCACGGCGGACTTGTCGATCGCGGTGCGCTTGAGATCTCCCGCCCACTCGGCGTCGACAGCCCGGCCCACGTTCACGGCGAGAATACGCATGAGTGTGACGGTATCCGACGCCTCGACCGCACAGCCAGCCGATATTCCCGGCTCCGCCCGCTCGGACCGTTCCCGGCTCCGCCCGCCCACCCGGGCCGGCACGCCATGGCACCGGCCGGGCACACGAGGGGCCCGCTTCCTCCGCGGCGCAGGCTCGCGTGCGGAAACCTACTTCTTGGTCTTGTCGGCGGAGGACGACTCGGTGGACAGCGCGGCGACGAAGGCCTCCTGGGGCACCTCGACGCGGCCGACCATCTTCATCCGCTTCTTGCCTTCCTTCTGCTTCTCCAGCAGCTTGCGCTTACGGGAGATGTCACCGCCGTAGCACTTGGCGAGGACGTCCTTGCGGATGGCGCGGATGTTCTCACGGGCGATGACGCGGGCGCCGATGGCGGCCTGGATCGGCACCTCGAACTGCTGTCTCGGGATGAGCTCGCGGAGCTTCTTGGCCATCTCGACGCCGTAGCCGTAGGCCTTGTCCTTGTGGACGATGGCACTGAAGGCGTCCACGGCCTCGCCCTGCAGCAGGATGTCGACCTTCACCAGCTCGGACTCCTGCTCGCCGAAGGGCTCGTAGTCGAGGGATGCGTAACCACGCGTGCGGGACTTGAGCTGGTCGAAGAAGTCGAAGATGATCTCGCCGAGCGGCATGGTGTAGCGGATCTCGACGCGGTCCTCCGACAGGTAGTCCATGCCCTGGAGGTTGCCCCGGCGGTTCTGGCAGAGCTCCATGATGGCGCCGATGAACTCCGACGGGACCAGCACGGTCGCCTTCACCATCGGCTCGAAGACCTTGTCGACCTTGCCCGTCGGGAACTCCGAGGGGTTGGTGACGACGACCTCCTTGCCGTCTTCCATGATCACTCGATAGATCACGTTGGGCGCGGTGGAGATGAGCGAGAGGTTGAACTCCCGCTCCAGGCGCTCACGGACGATCTCCATGTGGAGCAGGCCGAGGAATCCGCAGCGGAACCCGAAGCCGAGGGCCGCGGAGGTTTCCGGCTCGTAGATCAGGGCGGCGTCGTTGAGCTGAAGCTTGTCCAGCGCCTCACGGAGCTCGGGGTAGTCGTCGCCGTCGATCGGATACAGGCCCGAGAACACCATGGGTTTAGGGTGCTCGTAGCCGCTGAGCGGCTCAGTGGCCGGACGCGCGCCGGAGGTGACCGTGTCACCGACCCGCGACTGGCGGACGTCCTTCACGCCGGTGATCAGATAGCCCACCTCGCCGACGCCCAGACCCTTGTCCGCGACCTTCGGCTCGGGCGAGATGACCCCGATCTCCAGGGTCTCGTGGGCCGCGCCGGTGGACATCATCTGGATGCGCTCGCGCTTGCCCAGGTGCCCGTCCATGACCCGGACGTAGGTGACCACGCCGCGGTAGGTGTCGTAGACGGAGTCGAAGATCAGCGCACGGGCGGGCGCGTCGGCGTCGCCGACCGGGGCCGGGATGTTCTGCACGACGTGGTCGAGCAGCTCCCGGACGCCCACGCCGGTCTTGCCGGAGACCTTCAGCACGTCCTCCGGCTCGCAGCCGATGAGGTGGGCGATCTCCGCGGCGTACTTCTCCGGCTGGGCGGCGGGAAGGTCGATCTTGTTGAGCACCGGGATGATCGTCATGTCGTTGTTCATGGCCAGGTAGAGGTTGGCCAGAGTCTGCGCCTCGATCCCCTGCGCGGCGTCGACCAGCAGGATCGCACCCTCACACGCCTGGAGCGAGCGGGAGACCTCGTAGGTGAAGTCCACGTGCCCGGGAGTGTCGATCATGTTGAGGACGTAGTCGGTGCCGTCCACCTGCCACGGCAGCCGGACCGCCTGCGACTTGATGGTGATGCCGCGCTCGCGCTCGATGTCCATCCGGTCGAGGTACTGAGCGCGCATGGAGCGGTCGTCGACCACGCCGGTGATCTGCAGCATACGGTCGGCAAGCGTGGACTTGCCGTGGTCGATGTGCGCGATGATGCAGAAATTGCGGATCACCGCGGGATCGGTCTGGCCAGGCTGAATGCGCACCGGTGTCCGTTTCGACGGGATTGACGACGATCTACGACTGGCATACCAGCCGTCTTCCATGGTGACATGTCCGGGTGATTGCCCGGACCAGAGCACGGCGCGGCCTGCGGTTTCTCGCGATGGTGGCGGCCGTGATCCTTATACTTCCCGGGGTGGCCGCGGCCACCCTCACGCTGCAGTTTACCGGGACACCCGCTCCGTGGGCGAAGACCACCGGTCACGACGCCCTGTGGCTGGGACACGCGTGGGTCGACGGCCGCAAGAGCGCCGCCGACGTGAGGAATCTGGCCGCGCGACTGCGCAAGACGGGCATCAGAGACGTGTACGTCCACTCGGGCCCGTTCGACTCCGATGGATCGCTGCCCGCTACAAAGCACTCCAACGCCGGAAATTTCCTGAAGTGGTGGCGTGCCGAGCTGCCGAAGGTCCGGGTGTCGGCCTGGCTCGGCCAGAAGGTCGACGGCTTCCTGGATCTCGATGATCCAGCCTCCAGGCAGCGCGTGCTGGACGGCGTGCGCGACATCATGGCGCTCGGCTTCGACGGCGTGCACTACAACTTCGAGCCGCTGGGAGACGGCGACACCGCGTTCCTGGACCTGCTGACCCGGACCCGCCAGCTCGTCGGCGACGGCCTGCTCTCCACCTCGACCCCGCAGATCGAGCCGTTCCCGCTGACCCGCCCGATCGTGCGCACGGCCATCAGCCACGACAAGTACTGGTCACCCGACTACTTCCGTCAGGTGGCGGCCCTCACCGACCAGGTGGCGATCATGACCTACGACTCCTATCTCCCCTCCGAGCTGCTCTACGGGGGCTATGTCGTACGGCAGGGCACCCTCGCACTGGAACTCGTGCCCGAGGAGAAAACCGTGCTGATCGGCGCACCCGCCTATCACGATCACGGCATATCGTGGGGCGACGCGGCGGAGAGCGTCGCGACCGCCGCCGAGGGCGCGCGGCTGGCGCTGACCGCTCACGGCAAGCCTCGCGAGCGGTTCGGGCTGGCGCTCTACGTCGACTTCGCGGCCACGGCGGAAGACTGGAAGGAGTACGACCAGTTCTGGTACCGCCCGTGAGGACAACACGGTAAACTGATCAGGCATCCTTCTGTCCTGCAAGTCGATTTGAGCGACCCTCCGGACAGTTGGTAGCCTGTTCAACTGCGTGTGGCGCGCCCTCTCTGCCCGCGCGCCCCACTCCAACGACATTCACCGAGGCTTCTTCGTGGCGAACATCAAGTCCCAGATCAAGCGCAACCGGCAGAACGAGAAGGCCCGGCTGCGCAACAAGGCTGTCAAGTCGTCCCTGAAGACGGCGATCCGCAAGTTCCGCGAGGCCGCCGACCAGGGCAACGTCGAAGAGGCTGTCGCGCTCCAGCGCGCCGCCTCCCGTCAGCTGGACAAGGCTGCCAGCAAGGGCGTGATCCACAAGAACCAGGCCGCCAACCGCAAGTCGGCGATCGCCCAGCGCGTCGTCGCCCTGTCGGCCGCGAAGTAATCCAGGTTCTTCCGGACGCCGCACCCCTCATGGGGTGCGGCGTTTCCGCGTTACCCGCCATATGGCTCCGCCGCCGCGCCACTCCGCGCCGGCCCAGCGCACCACTCCACGCTGGCCCAGCGCACCACTCCGCTGTCAGACCGCCCCGCGTCACCCACCGCACCGCTCCCGCGCACCCAGCAGAAACTCCCGGCTGGGGCGGGAAGTGCCCCGCGGATTCCCGCCGTCCCGCGCGGCGCCCATATGGCACCCCGCCCCGCGAAGACGCCATGCAGGCTCCGGTTCGCCGCGATCGCCACGTTCGCCGCAGGCCCGAGCTTGATCTCGGCTTCGGTGGCGAGAAGTCGATGCGTGTTCGCCGCGGGCTTCGAAGATCAGGTCCACGGCCGCGGGCATGGCTCGCGGCGACTCCCGCATCCCTGCGAGGCCGCCCGTCTGGAGCGTCGCTCGCGGCGGGCGGGAACCGTACGGCGATCCCTTGATCCGCACGGCGGCAACCGGTCCGGGCCTCCCGCAGGCCGCCAGGCAGAGCCTCCCGCGGGCCGCGGACAGGGCTAATCCAACTCGCCGAGCAGATCCCTGAGCAGGTCACCGAGACGCTCGCGGTCCTTCTCGGACAGCGCGGCCAGCGCCTCGTGCTGAGGCTCCAGCCCCGCGACCACGGCCTGGTCGATGACCCGGAGCCCTTCGGCCGTCAGGCTGACGCGCAGCGCCCGGCGGTCGTCGGGGTCGGGAGTACGGGCGAGCAGCCCGGCGCGCTCCAGCCGATCGAGCCGTCCCGTCATGCCGCCCGAGGTCAGCATGAGCGTGGCGGTCAGCGCCTTGGGCGACAGCGTGTACGGCTCACCGGCCCGGCGAAGCGTGGCGAGCACGTCGAACTCGCCCCTGTTCAGGCCGTACGCCCCGTACACCTCCTCCATGCGATCCGCCATGAGCCGGGAGATCCGGTAGATCCGCCCGAAGATCCCCATAGGTGACGGCTCCAGATCGGGCCGCTCTTTCCGCCACTGCCCCATGATCCGGTCAACCGGGTCCTCTGTCATGGCCACAAGCATAGCTTGACGGTAAATAACTTAGTGCTAAGTTACTTGCTGTTGAGTTTGTTTTAAGGAGTCCCATGTTCGCCCCGCGCCTTGCCCTGATAGCCGCCACCGCCTTCGCCCCCACGGTCTGGGGCACCACCTACATCGTGACCACCGAGCTGCTCCCCCCGGGTCGCCCGCTGCTCACCGCCTTACTCCGCGCGCTTCCCGCCGGGCTGCTCCTGATCGCCGTGACCCGGACGCTTCCCAGGGGCAGCTGGTGGTGGCGGGCCCCGGTGCTGGGCGCACTGAACATCGGCATGTTCTTCCCCCTGCTCTTCCTGTCCGCCTACCGGCTGCCCGGCGGCGTCGCCGGGGTGCTCGGCGCCGTCCAGCCGCTTATCGTCGCCGGGCTCACCCGTGCCGTGCTTCGCGAGACCGTCCCGATCCATCGCGTCCTCGCCGGGATCGCGGCCGCGGTCGGCGTCTCCCTCGTCGTGCTCAAGGCCAACGCCGCTCTCGACACCATCGGCGTCGTCGCGGGCCTCATCGCCGCGGTGGGCATGGCCAGCGGGGTCGTCCTCACCCGCGCCTGGGGAAAGCCCTCGGGCGTGGGCGATCTGGCCCTCACCGGCTGGCAGCTCACCGCCGGCGGTCTGATGATCGCCCCGATAGCCCTCACCGTCGAGGGGATGCCGCCCGCGCTGGACGCGGCCGCCATCGGCGGTTACCTCTGGCTGGGTCTCGTCGGCACAGCCGCCGCCTACACCCTGTGGTTCCGCGGCATCACCCGGCTGCCCGCCTTCCAGGTCTCCCTGCTCGGCACCCTCAGCCCGCTCACCGCCGCGCTGCTCGGCTGGGCCGTCCTCGGCCAGTCCCTGAGCCCACTCCAGCTCACCGGCTTCGTTCTCGCCCTCTCCGCGACCGTCCTCGGCCAGCTCCCCTCACTCCGGCGCCCCCGCACCACCCCGTCCCCGCAGCCCGCCTAGGGTCTGTTCGCGGATTCTCACCTACGCAGCGGGTCGCCTAACGGCCGGTACGGCTGGCGACGACGGTCTGGATCATGTGCTCCAGCGCGTAGGCAGGGTCGGCGCCACCGCCTTTGACCTGCTCGTCAGCGGCCGCGGTGGCTTGGAGCGCGCGGGCGATGCCATCGGGACCCCAGCCGTTCAGCTGCCGCTGGACCCGGTCGATCTTCCAGGGCGGCATCCCAAGATGGCTGGCGAGCTGCCCGCCTCGCAGGTTTCGCGGAGCGCCGCCCACCTTGGCCAGCGAGCGCAAGCCTCCGGCGACCGCGCTCACCAGCAACACGGGAGCCGTCCCCGTGGCCAGGGCCCAGCGAAGCTGCTCCAGAGCGTCACCCAGACGACCCTCAACGGCCGAATCGGCCACGGTGAACCCGCTCACCTCCGCCCGGCCCCGGTGGTAGCGGGCGACGGCGGCCTCGTCGATGACCTTGCCCGGCGTGTCGAAGGCGAGCTGGCTGCAGGCGGCGGCGAGCTCCCTGAGGTCGTTGCCCACCGCGTCGAGCAGGGCACCGGCCGCGTCGGCACCGATGGTCCGCCCGGCACGCTTCAGCTCAGCCTTGATGAACGCGAGCCGTTCCGCCGGTTTGGTGATCTTGGTGACGGTGACCACATGAGCGCCCGCCTTCTTGACCCCGTCGACCAGGGCCTTCCCCTTGACCCCGCCGGGGTGGGCGAGGACCAGCACGGTGTCCTCCGCCGGATGAGAGGTGTAGGAGACGATCTCGGTGATGACCTCTTTGACGAGGTCCTGAGCCGAGCGGATCACCACCACCGACCTGTCGCCGAACAACGACGGCGAGGTCAGCCGGGTCAGCTCCCCCGGCTCCACCTTCCCGCCGGTCAGATCGTGCACCTCGGCGTTCGGGTCCGCCGCCCGCACCGCCGCGATCGCCTCGCCCACCGCCCGGTCGGCCAGCAGTTCCTCATCGCCGAGTACCAAGGTCACGGGTGCTGGATCGGTTGCCGCCATGTCCAGCAGCATGCCACGTACCGGTGACCGAATCGCAATCAGCAAGCCATTCGCAATCGGAATGCAGGCGACGTGGGGCACTCTTGGAGCAGCCAAAGGAGGTGAAACCTCGATGAACTCCGTTACCTGCCGTCATGCCTGCCCGCACTGCGGAACGACCCTCGACGAGGGTCCCATCATGTATCGATGCGCTCCCTGCGGCCGTTCGTTCTACGCCGCCGATGTGAACACCGAGTTCCGCCGCCCGGCCAAGGCCTCGGTCTAGCGGGGCGATCGCGGTGCTGGGGTCGCGGGCGACGCGCGGGCCCGCCGTACGCCTCCGACGCCGAGATCCGCAGGCGGCGCGACGTGGTGGAGCGAGCCACCGCGCGACTCAGGTGGCGGCGCACACCGGTCTCGCGTCACGCCGGATGCGCCGAGGGTCCGGCATGGCGGTCAGGCGCTTCGCGCTTGGGCCACCCCGGTGGCGTCCATATAGTCACGGCAGTGGACGATGTGTCCGTTCCTGACTCGGAGGATCAACAGGCCGGGCACCCGGAACCGGCCGCCGGTGGTGGCCACGGTGCCCAGCACCTCGTGCTCGACGACTATCACCTCGGAATCCGTGGTCTCGTATGTGACCACGTCGCGAATCTCCTCCACCTGTGCCGGGCTCGCATCCCATATGGCCCGGTAGCCGGCGCGGATCTCCTCCCGGCCCTCGAATCGGGGCGGCAGGCCGGGAAAGGCGAAGGGGAACTCGTGGACGGCATCCTCAGCGTAGAGATCGGCGAGAGCATCGGCCGACTTGCGATGCATCGCGTCGTGATAGCGGGTGACGATGTCCGGGATCTGCATGACCACTCCATTCACTCAACGCTCGTTGAGCAATCACTCAACGAGCGTTGAGTGTATGGATCGCGATCTCTTGAGTCAACGGCTGTAGAGTCCCCGCATGAACCTCTCCCGGGCCGAACGGCGTCGCCGTTCCGAGCAGCGCATCCTTGAGGCGGCGCGCCTGCTGTTCGCCGAGCGGGGCTTCGATCGCACGACCATCAGGGCCGTCGCCGGAATGGCCGGTGTCGATCCGGCCCTTGTCATGCAGTATTTCGAGTCCAAGCAGGAGCTGTTCAACCAGGCCATCCAGGCCTCTCCCGCGCCGGAGGGCGCCGCGGAGCCGGGGGAGCTCGTCGAGCGGATGCTGGAGACGCTCGGCGCGAAGCTGAGCGGCCTCCCCCCTGCCTCGCTGGCGATGATGCGCTCGATGCTCACCAACTCCGACGCGACCGCCTCGGCCAGGGCCTCGCTCGGCAGGCAGATCGATCAGATCGGCACGGCACTTCCCGGGGCCGACTCCCGGCTGCGTGCGGCGCTGGTGTCATCGATCATGCTCGGTGTCACCATCGGCCATCAGCTGCTCGAACTCGATCCCCTGCGCGAAGCCTCCCGGGAGGAGATCGACCGTCTTATCCGCCCCTGCCTGCTCGCGCTCCTGCAGGACACCGCATGACGTCTCATGGCCACGATGTGTTCGGTCGCGACACGTCTTCGTCATGGTCGCGTTCGTCATGGTCGCGACGCGTTCGGCCGGGCTCCGCACCTGACCGGCCGGAGATCCCCCGCGTGCGCCCCGCCTCTCCTTGACGCCTCTTCTTGAACGGCTCTCCACCCCGCCGCTCGACGCGACGGGGCGGATTCATCAACGTTCTCACCGAGAACGGCGGAGCCTTCTCGGCTCCGGAGTCTAAGCCCGCGCCGACAGCTCACCCCATCGGGGCGATTGAAGCTGGGTCCTCGACTCCCCCGAACCGAGGACGACAGGCACTCTATCGGCGCGGGCAGCCCAGCGGGTCGCGAACCGGCGAGCTCGCCACGGTGACGGGGGAGAATACGCTCACCGTCTCGCCACGGAGGTCACTCCGCGTGCACCGGCCACGACCGTGGTGAAGGATCGCCGGACTTGACCGTCGGCAACGGACCCTTGCCGGTCCCGTCAGCGACGGCTATCCGGCCGCCCTGGCACGGTTCAGTGACCGCAGGTTTACGAGGGGCCCGTGAGGTGACTGGCGATCAGTCCCTCAAGCTGGGTGGTCGCAGATCGCCAGTCGGAGGGCAGCTCGTGGCAGCGGGTGGCCTGCCGGCCGCGGTAGCTCAGGGTGCGGGTGAAGTGATCGGCGACGTCACAACCCGCCGACGAGGAGCTCCACGTCGAGACGTTGCCGAGCCTGCGGCGCAGGGAGCGGAACTCCTCGTCGGTGAGCTGGAAGTCGGCGGTCGTGGCGGCGGCGGCCACGTGGGCCTCGCCGTACTGACCTATCGTGATGCTCTGGCGAATTCCAGCGAAGCCACCCGACTTCTCGTAGCTGATCATCGCCGCTGAGCGGACGGTCACGGTCGGCGCCGAAGTCTCGGCCCAGGCCACCGCCGGGCCCGCCGCCATCGCCGCCACGATGGCCGCAACGGCCACGCGCTTCAACATGAATATGTCCTTTCCACGGGTGTGGAGCGTTTCGGATTTCACCGATGCAATTCTCTGACAACCCGATTCAGGGCGTCGTAAAGTGATAACAACGCCATTCACGGGAGTCAATTTGTTTACACATCGGCAACGAGAGAATTACCGGGAAGATGTTCCGTGTTTACGATCGGCTGCGGCTCAGAAAGCGAAGAGAACGCCTCCGGTGGCACGAACCGCCGTGCACCGGTTCGGATATGTCCGCTCGTATCGGATTTTCCGGCCGTTCCAGGTTCCAGTGGCGGAGAGACGGACCGGGGCATATTCCCGGGTGCACATGCCGGGATCCTCGGGAATTCTCCCGATCCTGCCGCCGGCGCGACGGAGCTGGTCACAGGCCGTCGTCGAGTTGACGTGCGTGCCGCCGTCCGGGTCGCACGCCAGAGTCGCCGTCCCGAGCGGTTGCGTACTTCCCTCGGGAGTCACCGTGAGGACATACGAGCCGACGGGGTGGGACGACGCGGAGGGGGCGGCCATGGCCGGTGCGGCACCGAGCAGCGACACCAGACTCGCCGCGGCGACCACGGAAAGTCGCCCGATACGACCGTTAATGGGTCGTGGAATTTGCATGAATGCCTCCAATGAATGCTTACCGCGGTCGCGGTATTCGGCGCGACGAGGCGACAGGTCTGTGGTTGACGCCTCATCCGCGGAGGAAAGGTTCGAGGATCCGCCGGCCGGTAGGCCATAGATCCTTTCGCCTTTGCGATGCTAGAACGAGAATATTCATCAAGCAACTCGACAACTGTCCTCAATCGGCCAACTCGTTGATGATTCAATGGAAACAAAGTTTCTTTACAAGCATGCCATGTGACCGTAAAGACGTGTCACGCTCCCGAATAAAGTTCGATTTCACCACGGCGGCCCAGGTCATACCTCCGCCGGAAACCGGCAGGGGCATACGCAAGGATTTTGATCGGTCAGCCATCCTCACTGACCCTTTCTCGTTATGGTGAGATAGGTCACAACTTGGCCGCCGCCGCGCCGCGCCCCCGGGACTTGACCGCCGTCACATCCCTGGATACAAGGGCCTCGACAACCCGATCCGCGGAGACCTGCCGCCATTGAGCACCCCACCGGGCCGGGTGGCGTGCCGTTCCCTATGCCAGTCCAGGCCAGGCCGTGCCTGGCCCGCCTCGCGCGGCCGCGCGTACCGCCCGATCTACGCCGCCCCTTGCTGGAAAATCAGCCAGTGGCCGGTCTCAGCGGCTCGCCGTACTGAGCCAGGCGCCGATGGCGGTGAACACGCCGGCAAGGGCAGACACGGTGACGAACGCGGTCGCCGCGAGGGTGAGAGCGGCCTTCACCGCCGCCTACGGCCACCGCTCCGCACGACAGGCGGCATGGGCCGACTCGTCAGTAGTTCCCTTCGGCGACCTGAACCACGGTGAGCCCGAGGGCTCGCCACATCGCCACGACCCTTGCCCAATCCTCGATGACCGCGGCGACCTCCCGGTGGGCGAAATGCTCCCGGTAGACCTCGGCTTTCCAGACGGTGTCGGGGCGCCGGTCGCCGTTCTGCCTCAGCCACAGTCCTTCGGCGGCGTCGAAGTGCCCGACGTGGGCCCGCAGCCAGCGTTCCGTGACCCGGCGAGTCCTCTCGATCCGGCCTGACACGTAGGCGATCGGGTGACCGGCCAGGATGAGTGCCCGGACGATCGCGACGACGGGAGGGTTCGGAAGATCCTCCCCTACGCGGTCCCACTCGTAAGGGCCCCGGTCGCCCCGCAGGGCGAGGGTGCCCTCGATGTCCACGATCCACACGGCGTCGCCTCCGGCGCTCACCGCGCCCATCCTTCCTGCCAGCCCGGACGGTGGCGGTAGCCGTACGCCTTGATGCCGATCATCCGGTTCACGAAGGCGTCCCGGCCGCACGTACAGACCGGGTCTGCCCAGACATCGGGTCTGACCATGGGGCACCCGTACGGAGGCCGGTTGTCCCACCCGTGGTGCGGCATAGCCTTGAGCTCGTTCAGCTCGGCGAGCTCGGCCATGCAGCGGGCGACGGTGTCCTGGGGATCGTGGATGGCGATGTGCGCCAGCGTCGCTGGATCGTCCGAGGCGGCGGCCTCTCGACGTCGAGCCGATCGGGAGGCCACCACGACCTTTCCGCCCGCCGGCGAGTCTGGTTCGGCGGCCCAGCGCTCGGCCTGCGTCGGCCAGACGGTGACCTCTTCGGGCTTGGCACCATCATGCTCGATGCCCAGCGCCGCGCCGCGCCGTTCGGAGTGGCCGGGCAGCCGGTTGGACGCTCGGAGCGCTGCGGCGAGATCGCCTTCGATGGTGGCGCGCAGCCAGGTCAGCATTTCGTTCATGAGGTGACCTGTCCCGCCGGGACGGGATAACAGAAGGTCCGAAGCCGACAGCCGGGGTGGGTGTGACGCAGAGCGAAACGCACCGGCTTCCCTTCATCGTTGTCCCGCCACCACTCTAAAGCGCTCCAGTACGGCAAGGGCGTCCAAGCGTCGGCGCACACCTTTGTGCGCGGAGGTGGGTACAGGTGAACATGCACATTCTGCAGTATCAAATCGAACGGCTGCTCGATGCGCATCCAGCCCAGCTGGACGCCCAGATCCAGCGCGAGCGTGCCGCCGGGCCCCGGCACCGGTACGGCGAACTGTGACGCACTCTCAACCACCGCCCACGAGCAACCACCCGCCGTACACGACCAGCCAGGCGTCCCGCCGTACACAACCAGGCATTACGGCAGGGCACGAAGAACTCCGAGCGGTGAAGATCCGGCACCTCCATCACACCGGGGTCTTCGCCGTCGACCAAGCGCAACTGTCGGCAACGCTCATGGTCAACACACCTAGCGGCCTCGGGGGATGACGGCCAGGCCTCCTTCACGGGCTACCACGGCGAGATCTCCCGACAGGTCGGTCCGATAGGTCCGCGCACCAAGCCGGTTCAACCGGGCCAGGGTCGATGGGGCCGGATGGCCGTAGTCGTTGTCCGCTCCGACGCTGATCAGCGCCGCGCGGGCACCGGTGGCCGCGAGGAAACCGAGGTCGTGTCTGGCCGAGCCGTGATGGGGGACCTTCAGGATGTCGGCCGGAGGGAAGCCCCGCCGGAGCAGCTCCGCCTGGGCCTCGGTCTCGATGTCTCCGCTGAGCAGCGCCGTCCCGGCGGCCCAGCGGACGTGCACCACGACGCTGGCGTTGTTGACGGCTGCCCCTTCCCGGCTCCCGGTAAAAGATGCCTCGGCCGGCGGACCGATGATCGTGAGCTCGGAGGGGCCGAACCGCCAGCTCGCGCCTGGCCGCGCCACCCACTCGACCACACGGCGGCGGGCGAGATCTCCGCTCAGCCGGGTGTTCTCGCGTTCTGTGGATCCGAGCGGGGTGACCACCACGGCTCCCACGGCACGCCCGCGAAAAACCCCGTCCAGGCCACCGACATGGTCGAAGTGAGGGTGAGTGAGAATGATCAGTGGCACCTCCTTGACTCCCATCGACCGCAGGCACCGGTCGATCAGCACCGGGTTGGGCCCCGCGTCCACCACCACGGCTCGGCCGGGCCCCGCGGCGACCAGCAACGCGTCTCCCTGACCGACATCGCACGCGACCAGCAACCAGCCTTCAGGCGGCCAGCGGACCACGATCGGCCCGGTCACGGTGACGGCGGCGATCGCTCCGGCCGCCACGATCAGAATGATCCGGCGTGACCACCGATGTCGTAGCGCCAGGATGACGACCGGAGCCGCGACGGCCAGCGCGAGCAGCCCGGTGATGCCGCCCGGCCACGGGATCACCGCCATGGGGAGCCCTGCCGCGCGTTCGGCCACCTCGATGATCCATCCGGTGGCCAGACCCGCCGGACGGACCAGCAGCTGAGCGACTCCCATCTGCAGGGGCGCGATCAGCGCCGCGGCGAACCCGAGCAGGGTGGCGGGCGCGACGGCGGGGCCCGCGAGGAGGTTGGCGGGAATCGCCGCCGGTGCCAGCTGCCCGGACATCAGCACCAGCACAGGGGTGACGGCAGCCTGGGCCGCCGCGGGCACCGCGACCGCCTCGGCTGCCCAGCGGGGCATGCGCGTGGCGAGCCGATCCCGCCAGCGGGGAGCGAGGGTCAGGATGCCTCCGGTGGCGCAGACCGACAGGGCGAATCCGTAGGACCGGGCGAGAACGGGATCGAAGAGGATCAGCCCCAGGACGGTCACCGACAGAGCCGCGACACCGTCACGCGAACGGCCCGTGCCGAGTGCCACGGCGGCGACGATGCCCATGAGAAGAGCACGAAGCACACTGGGCGACGGGCGGGCGACGACGGCGAAGGCGAGCATGGCGAACGCCGCCAGCACCGCCCGGGCCGCCAGGGGAAGCCCTCCGATCCGGGCCAGGGCGATCGCCGCCCCGGCCACAATGGCCAGGTTTGCTCCGGAGACGGCGGTGAGATGGCTGAGCCCGGCTTCCTTGAAATCGGCTCTGACCTGATCGTCCATCCGGGAGACGTCGCCGACCACCAGACCTGGCAACAGGCCACGCTCGGGCGCCGGCAGCACATCGGCCGCTTCCCTCAGCCCCGATCGGAGTGCCCCCGCGATGCGCTGATCCCATGAGGGCCCGCTCAGGACCCTGGGCGGCCCCCGCACCAGGACCACCGCCGCGAGCAGCTCCCCGGGGTCAGCCGGGCCGAAGCGCCCCTGGACGGTGATCCGCTGACTGGGCAGCAAGGACCGCCACTCCCCTCCTGAGCCGAGCAACATCACAGGAGCTCGCAACGCCACCCTGCCCGTCTCCGTCTCGACCGACTCGACTCGTGCGGGCACCACGAAACTCTCCTTCCGGAACGTTCCCCCGCGTTGCGCCAAGCGCCGGGGGTCGTCCGTCAGGACCGCCTCCACCACTGCGGAGGCTTGTCTCTCCACCAACTCGGCCACCGGTCCCGTGCTGACCGCGTGCACCCGGAAAGCCACCGCCCCAGCGACGGCCGCCGCACACCCCAGCACCGCGATCGTCGCGTTCCGCCAGCCGGCCATCCCTTCGGGAGGAACCATCATGACCATGAAGAAGCCGCCTGCGGCCGTGACCGCAGCCGCTGAGGCACAGACCAGGGCCGGACAGCCCAGAAGGACGAGGGCGGTCATCCATGAGACGAGGGCCGCCGGAACCAGGTGCGTGGCGTGCGCGCGCAGGCCCTTTTCGGCTTCGCCGTCATCACGGACGGCGGTGGATCGGAAGTGGCGGGTCACACGCGAACCTTGTCTTTCATCTCGGCGTACTTCCGATCTCCGATGCCGCTGACCTCGCGAAGCTGCTCGACGTTACGGAAGCCTCCGTGGCTGTCGCGGTATTCGACGATGCGCTGGGCGAGCACCTGGCCGACTCCCGGCAGTTGTTCGAGTTGTTCGGCGGTGGCGGTGTTCAGATCGAGAACGACCGTGGCCGGATCGGCCGGGGCGGGCACCGTGACGGTGGGGGTGAGAGCGCCGACAACGATCTGCTCGCCGTCGACGAGCTTGCGGGCGAGGTTGAGGGGACCGGTTACGGCTCCCTTTCGGACACCACCGGCAGCCTCGACCGCGTCGGTGACCCGGGAACCGCCAGGCAGGGTGATGACGCCAGGGCGGCGGACCTTGCCAGTGATATGGACGGTGACTTCGATGGCGGCGGGCTCCGATCGCGAGGCGGAGGACCTCGGCAGAAGAGGGGAGCCGGAGACGGGGGCGGGCGGGGCGAGAAGCTCGGGCTCCGGCTGGGACCGCCAGGCGTAGACGCCACCGGCGACCAGCGCGGCCAGCGCGATGAGGAGAAGCAGCCGCAATCCGGGCCGGCTCGGGGCGAGCAGGGGTGCCTGGGCGGTGACGACCCTGCGGAGGGCTTCAAAGGAGGGTGGAGCCGGCGCGGAGCGCATCTGGGCGGCGGGTCCGTCAGGCCGGACCGAGTTGCCCAGCCTCGCACCCCCACCGAGCGCATCAACGCCACCCAGCCGAACGCCACCGTCCAGACTCATGGAACCATCCGGCTCAGCCGCGCCACCCAGCCGAACGACACCACCCAGACCCGCAGAACCGCCTGGCTCAGCGCCACCCGGGCCTGCGGAACCACCCGGCTCCGCCCCTCCACCCGGCTCCGCCAAGCCGCTCAGGCCGACGGTGCCGCTGGATCGGACCGGATCGCTCATGCCTGCGACGCCATCGGATCGGGCGAGAGCCTCTACACGGGACAGGTGGGGTGGGCGAGGCAGGAAGGGCGTGCGCTCAGGGGCGTCGAGTGCCGTCAGCACTCGCAGCCGTGACTCGGCTCTGAACCGCTCGATGGTCCGGTCTGTGGTCCGCACGTCCGGGACACTATGGCGGTGTCACCAGGCGCACCTCGGCCGAATCCGGCTCTGGGGACAAGCTGCCCGGCCAACGGCAGAGCTGTGGACAGAGCCGATCAGGAAGCAGAGCTGTGGACAGATGCGATCAGGAAGCAGAGCTGTGGACAGATGCGATTCAGGAAATGGGCAGACCTCACCACAGATCTCGTCACAGACCTCACCACAGATCTCGTCAGGGAATCGGGAAGGCCTGCCAGAAGATCGGACCAGAAGGTCAGAGCTGAGGAGAGACGGTCAGTCCGAGCATGCCGGGACCGGCGTGGGCGCCGATGACCGCGCCGACCTCGACCACGCTGGTTTTGACGAGTTCGGGGATGCGCTGGGACAGGTGTACGGCGAGGGCCTCAGCGCGGGACTGGGCGTCGATGTGCTGGACGGCGACGTTCACCGGCCCGGTCCCGGCGGCCTGGACGGCCAGGTCTTCGAGGCGGGCGATGGCACGGGCGGCGGTGCGGACCTTCTCCAGCGGCACGATCGCGCCATCGGCGATGTGCAGCAGCGGCTTGATCATCAAAGCGGATCCGAGCAGGGTCGCCGCCGCGCCGATCCGGCCGCCCCGGCGCAGGTATTCCAAGGTGTCCACATAGAAGAAACTGCGGGTGGAATCCATGCACCGGCGAGCGGCGTCGGCGACCTCGGCCCGGGTCGCGCCCCGTGCGGCCGCTTCGGCCGCGGCGAGGACGGGAAACCCGAGACCCATGGCGATCGATCTGCTGTCGATCACGTCGACCGGGATCGGCGAATCCTCGGCCCCGGCACGGGCCGCTTCGACCGTGCCCGACATCTTCCCCGACAGATGGATGGAGACGACACCGGCCGCACCCCGCGCCGCCGCCTCACCGTAGGCGTCGGCGAAGCGCTGAGGGGTGGGCCGGGAGGTCGTCACCGGGACCCATTTCCTGAGTGCGTCGCTCATTCTGGCGCCATCGATCTGCGCCACGTCGTCGAGTGCCCGGCCGCCCACCACCACCTGGAGCGGCACCGTGATGATCCCCAGGTGGGAGATCTCCTGCCTGGGGAGGTAGGCGGTGGAGTCCGTGACGACGGCGACCGTTGGCGACATAGGCAGAGGCTAACCAGAGGGGATCGGTCAACCGAGACCGGAGCCGCCGCGAGACGGCTCTCCGTGTCTCGGTGTTACTGGACGGGGGTGCCGCCGCGCCAGACCCGGCGGGGCTTGAGGCCGAAGGACCAGGCGAAGGCTCCTTCGTGGTCGGCGTCCCACTGGACGATGTCGGCCAGGCGGCCGGGAGCGAGGACGCCTCGGTCGGGGGCGCCGAGGACGGTGGCTCCGCCGAGAGTGGCGGCTCGGAGCGCGTCGCCGACGCTCATACCGAAGGCCGCCACGGCGAGGCTGATGACCAGGGACATCGAGGTGATCCCGCAGTGACCTGGGTTGTGGTCGCTGCCGAGGGCCACGGTGACGCCCTGGGCGAGCATGCGGCGGACCGGTGGCAGGCTGCCGCGCTGAAGCGCGGTTCCCGGGCACACCACGGCGGGGACGCCGTAGCGGGCCAGGATCGCGATGTCCTCGTCGGAGGTGTGGTGGAGCAGGTCGGCGGAGGCGCAGCCGAGTTCGGCGGCGAGCTGGACGGCGCCGCGGCGGCTGTAGGCTCCGGCGTGCACGCGGGGCAGCAGGCCGACGTTGCGGCCGGAGGCGAGGACCCAGCGGGCCTCGTCGGTGGTGAAGTGGCCCTCGTCACAGTAGACATCGACGCTGTCGGCACCGGCCGCGGCGGCGTCGGCGCACCAGGCGCCCACGGCTTCGACGTAGTCGCGCTGACGGCCGAAGTATTCCGGCGGAACGACGTGCGCGGCGAGGAACGTGACGTGCACACGCGGCATCATCGGCTCTTTTTCGAGCTCGCGCAGAAGCCGCACGTCGGCCAGTTCGCCATCGCGGGTGAGGTGGTAGCCGGTCTTGGCCTCAACGGTGGTGGTGCCGCTGAGCAGCCAGGCGCGCAGGCGCTCGCGGACACCGTTGCACAGGGTCCACGGGTCGGTGCCCCGGGTCACCGTGACGGTGGAACCGACGCCACCACCCGCCGCGGTGATCGCGGAGGGCGTGGATCCGCCGGAGCGCATCGCCATCTCCGCATAGCGGTTACCCGCGTAGACGGGATGGGTGTGGGCGTCGATCAGGCCGGGTGTCACCAGCGCGCCGCCCAGGTTCTCGACGTGGTCGACATCAACGATGTCGTCCACCACGCCGGGCACGCTCTGTGGCAGATCGGCGGCCCGGCCGACCCAGGCGATCCGGTCGTTGTGAACCAGGATCGCGGCATTGCTGCACACGTCGTTGCCGGTCCAGAGCCGGCCGATGTTGGTCAGAAGGCGGACCGTCATCGCATCACCGCCTTGGGCGCAGGGGAAGACGTCGGGAGGGAGACCTTTTTCTTGCAGGATGCGCGAACCCAGCAAGCGTCAGCCGCCATGCTCACCGGGGCCGCTGTGAGTCCGGACGACATTTGGGGGTCTCCTGCTCTCATCCGCATATTCATTGTGCGGCGACGGTATCGCCGGGATCATGATCAGGCGATTTCAGTTCAGTTACGTTATTTCACAAGTGAGCTCGCTGTACAGGCTAATTGGGAAGAACGCCGCTTCACCGCGACCACACCCGGCGCATCGACTCTGTGGCCACACTTGGCCCTGAGCATGTTTCCACAGCTCAGGGTGCTTCTTTCTCACCTGCAACAGCAGTCGCCAGGGTAACTTGCACCCCAACATCTCACTAGATTTGCCTTATGGTAGCAATCCAAACCCGAGCCGACCACTGTCGTTTTTGTCGCTTTTGTACGGTTTTCGAGGGCCATTAGTTCAACCCAAGAAGCCCTTCCACCGCAAGCCCCGCCGTTGAAATGTCACGCGTAATCCATCTAGCCTGAAAATAGAGGGTCAAGCCGCGATCTTGGTCATTCCGCATCGCCGATCGGTCATGACGGTCACCGACACCGACGACGGCATAGGCCGGCGCCATACATCACCATGGTCCGATCGTCGGCCCCTCCACTTTGGGGGCGGAGCTCACAGCCCCTTCCGCATGACGGTGCAGGGCCGCCCGAGCTCCAGGTCCTTACGGTGGTCGAGCACCTCATACCCGAGGGCGGTCCAGAAGGCGAGACCCTTCGGATTGTCGTCGAGCACGGCAAGGCGGACCGCCGTCCTGCCCGCCGCCCGGAACCGCTCTTCGACAGTCCTCGCCAGCTCCCGTCCATACCCGGAGCGGTGCACTCGCGCGTCGATCAGCAACAGCCCAATCCACGGGTCCGGGTCGGCCGGACTGGGATGACGCGCCAGCGTGATCGTGATGCCCACAAGCCGCCCGTTCGCCTCCGACCGGCCGAGCAGCACCTCGGTGTCCGGATTCGCCATCTCCTCGACGAGCGGGGCCGCGACCTGCTCCGGCCGGATGTCATCGGGGTCGGGGAAGTCCCCGCTGAGCGCGAAGAACTCCCGGTTGGCGACGTAGAGCGCAGTGAGCTCGGCGAGCAGCGACTCCGGCAGCACACCGTCGGCGGGCGCGGCCAGCGATTCAATGATCATGCGGGGCAGTTTCCTGAGTGTTCATCCGGAGAGTCGCGATGACCGGCTGATCACACAGTTCGGCGCCCGAAGGGCCGCGCGACATTCGTGGCATACCGATGCAAGGTCATCGATTGAAGCCCACCGGATCGCCACCGCATCACGCCGGGCCGTACCGCTCCCATGCAGGAGCCGGTACGGTCCGGCGTGATGCGACGGCCGAGGTCAGACGGTCTCGACCGGCTTGGCGGTCTTCTCCAGCTCGGCGAAGAGGCCGGGGAGGACCCTGGCATGCAGGATCGTGCCCTCCTCGGTGTGCTCCAGGCCGAGAACCTCGCCCTCCTTGTGGGCCCGGGAGATCAGGTCACCGCGTTCGTACGGCACGAGCAGCCTGACTTCCCGGTCGAAGCGGGGCAGCTCCCGCTCGATGAGAGCCCTCAGCTCGCCGATCCCGGCACCGGTGCGGGCCGAGACCACGACGGTGTGCTTCTCCCGCGCGGTCAGCTGGGCCAGCACCACCGGGTCGGTGACGTCGGCCTTGTTGATGACCACGATCTCCGGGATGTCCCGGGCGCCCTCGATGTCACCGATCACCTCTCGCACGGCGGCGAGCTGCGACTCCGGGTCGGGGTGAGAGCCGTCGACCACGTGCAGGATCAGGTCGGCGTCGCCGACCTCCTCCAGCGTGGAACGGAAGGCCTCGACGAGCTGGTGCGGCAGGTGCCGGACGAATCCGACGGTGTCGGCCAGCGTGAAGAGGCGGCCCTCGGGCGTGTGCGCCCTGCGGACGGTCGGGTCCAGCGTGGCGAACAGGGCGTTTTCGACCAGCACGCCGGCACCGGTCAGCCGGTTCAGCAGCGAGGACTTGCCCGCGTTGGTGTAACCGGCGATGGCCACGGCCGGAACCTCGCGCTCCAGCCGCCGCGCCCGCTTGGTCTCACGCGCGACGGTCATCTCCGCGATCTGACGGCGCAGCTTGGCCATCCGCTCGCGGATCCGGCGACGATCAAGCTCGATCTTGGTCTCACCGGGACCACGGCCGCCTATGCCGACGCCGCCCGCGGCGCGTCCGCCGACCTGGCGAGACAGGTTGCCACCCCAGCCACGCAGTCGCGGCAGCAGGTAGTTGAGCTGTGCGAGCTCCACCTGCGCCTTGCCCTCGCGGCTCTTGGCATGCTGGGCGAAGATGTCGAGGATCAGCATGGTCCGGTCGATGACCTTGACCTTGACGACCTCTTCGAGCTGGCGGAGCTGGCCGGGGCTCAGCTCACCGTCACACACGACGGTGTCGGCGCCGGTGGCGGAGACGATGTCCGCGAGTTCCTGCGCCTTGCCGGAACCGATGTAGGTCGCCGTGTCAGGCTTCTGACGGCGCTGGATCACGCCCTCCAGCACCTCCGAGCCCGCGGTCTCGGCGAGGAGCTTCAGCTCGAGCAGTGAGTTCTCGGCGTCGATCGCCGTACCCGAGGTCCAGACACCGACCAGGACGACCCGCTCGAGTCGCAGCCGGCGGTATTCGACCTCGGTGACGTCCTCAAGCTCCGTGGAGAGCCCCGCGACCCGGCGTAGTGCCTGGCGTTCGGCCAGGTCCATCTCGCCGATCTCGGGAAGGTCGTCGAACTGGTCAATGTCCAGCGGCTCACGAGTGTCTATGTCGTTGCTCCATTCAGATGCGTGGTTCATGTGCGTCTTCATCTATAGAGTTGAACGCCTGAACCCCTTGGGTCTCTTCCCTGATGGTGCCACGCGAACGCCCTGTTCTCACCCGGTTATTACGTCCGTGTCCTTACCCGGTTGCCGATGGCTCCGTGTCTGCGGGTTCCTCCGGAGAGTGTTCCCTCTGTCCCTTTGCGGACCTTGCGGGCCGAAGGGGTTTCAGGAGGCGAGGACGTTGGCCTGCCCGGAGCCGGTCCGCACCGAAATCTTCTTGGGTGAGGACGGGTCGTTGGTGACCTTGACGGTCTTGCCGCCGGTGCCACTGTCGGCGGTCACGTCGTAGGGGCCCTGGGGCAGCCGTACCGTGGCGTCGCCCGAGCCGGTCTGGATTTCAACCTGGTCCGGCGCGACGGCGAACTTCGCCTCGATGTCGCCGGATCCCGTCTCGGCGACGAGTTGCCTGCCGCCCAGGGCATCGGCCTCGACGTCACCGGAGCCGGTGTTGGCGTTCACCTCTCCGGTGAGCGCGCGCAGTGTGATGGTGCCCGAGCCGGTGTCCACCTTGGCCGTGAGGCCTTTCGGGATCTCGACCTTGTAGTCGACCGAGCAGTTCCCGGTGGGGCACTCCTGACGCAGCGTGAGCGTGCCGCCGTCCACCTTGTGCTCGGTCTTGGGTTTGTTCTTCTTGTCGCCGTTCCAGTGGAGCGTCTCGGTCACCCGGGTGTCGGATCGGTCCGATCCGGTGACCACGATGCTCCCGGAGCCTGTGTGGACGTCCAGGGCGGTCAGTTTGTCGGAGACGCCGTAGGAGACGACATCCTGCTCCCGCTCACCGAAGGCGACGTCCATCTGGCAACCGGACAGCAGGAGCACCGAGCCCACGAGCGCCCCCGCGACAAGCATGTTCTTCTTCATGAGCCCAAGTCCTCGACTTCCGGGAGGCCCCCGGCCTCCCTTTCCGACTGTTCCCCGTTCCCCCTTCCGGATCTCCGGAGGAGTCAAGTCCAACTGTGACCGATCAGGGTTTCCGAAACATCAGGGACCCCCCCGACTCTCCCCTGAGGGCCCCCGCCTTTTGACCCCGAAGTGACCATCCAGTAGCGTCGATTCCACAATTCAGAAGAGTTTTTCCATGATGTGGAAAGGAAGCTCATGGACGGCGTTGAGATCACCGGCCCCGCCGGAGACCGGTTCGACGAGATCCTCACGCCGGAGGCGCTGACCTTCGTGGCCGCTCTCCAGCGCGAGTTCGGCGCCCGGCGCCTTGAGCTGCTGGAGGCCCGCCAGGCACGGCAGGCGGAGCTGTCGGCCGGCGGCACCCTCGACTTCCTGCCCGAGACCAGGCACGTGCGCGAGTCCGAGTGGCGGGTCGCCCCGCCCGCGCCCGGCCTGGTGGACCGCCGCGTGGAGATCACCGGCCCGGTCGACCGGAAGATGACGATCAACGCGCTGAACTCCGGGGCGAAGGTCTGGCTGGCCGACTTCGAGGACGCCAACGCCCCCACCTGGGAAAACACCATCAACGGCCAGCTCAACCTGCGCGACGCGCTGGATCGGACCATCGACTTCTCGGCCGGGGAGAAGACCTACGCGCTCAGGCCCGACGAAGAGCTCGCCACCGTCGTGGTCCGCCCGCGCGGCTGGCACCTGGAGGAGAAGCACATCGTCGTCGACGGCGCCCCGGCCTCCGCCTCCATCGTCGACTTCGCCCTCTATTTCTTCCACTGCGCGCGCAGGCAGATCGCCAAGGGCAAGGGCCCCTACTTCTACCTGCCGAAGATGGAGTCGCACCTGGAGGCCCGCCTCTGGAACCACATCTTCGTCAAGGCCCAGGACCTGCTCGGCATCCCGCAGGGCACGATCCGCGCGACCGTCCTGATCGAGACCTACCCGGCCGCGTTCGAGATGGAGGAGATCCTCTACGAGCTCCGCGACCACTCCGCGGGTCTCAACGCGGGCCGCTGGGACTACCTGTTCAGCGTGATCAAGAAATTCCGCACCCGGGGCCGGGAGTTCCTGCTGCCCGAGCGCAACGCGGTCACCATGACCGCCCCGTTCATGCGCGCCTACACCGAGCTTCTGGTCCGCACCTGCCACAAGCGCGGCGCCCACGCCATCGGCGGCATGGCCGCGTTCATCCCCTCCCGCCGCGACCCCGAGGTCAACAAGGTGGCCCTGGAGAAGGTCACCGCCGACAAGACCCGCGAGTCCGGCGACGGCTTCGACGGCTCGTGGGTGGCCCACCCCGACCTGGTCCCGATCTGCCGCGACGTCTTCGACGGCGTTCTGGGCGACAGGCCGAACCAGCTCGACCGCCTGCGCGAGGACGTCTCCGTCTCCGCCGCCGACCTGCTGTCGGTGTCCAAGACCCCGGGCGACATCACTGAGGCGGGCCTGCGCAACAACGTGGACGTGGCGCTGCGTTACCTGGCCGCCTGGATGGGCGGGCTGGGCGCGGTGGCGATCCACAACCTGATGGAGGACGCCGCCACCGCCGAGATCTCCCGCTCCCAGGTCTGGCAGTGGATCCACAACGGCATCGAGCTCGCCGACACCGGCACCGTGGTCACGAAGGAGCTCGTCGAGCGGATCATCGACGAGGAGTTCGCCAAGATCAAGGCCGAGCCCGGCTACGACGAGTCCCTCTACGCCCAGGCCACCGCCTTGTTCAAGGAGGTCGCCCTCGACGACGACTTCGCGGAGTTCCTCACCCTTCCCGCCTACGCGCGGATGCCGTGACATGACGGGTTCCGAGGTCAGGCGTCCTCTTCCAGCGGGAGAGACGCCTGGCCTCGCGTTCCGCCGCCTCCCGGAGCCCACACCGCCGCCAGGCGCGGAGGAACCGGAGAGCGCCACACCCCCGGCGCTGCGCGAGAATGCGACATAAGAGAACAATCATTCTCGGTCAGCCGATCCGCCACGAGAGCGAGAGCGCTGCCGAGCTCCCGTGTACGCGGGAGGAGGAACCATGGTGATGAAGACACTCGACGAGCTGTCCCGGCGGTTCGAGGAGTTCCTCGATCACAAGTCGGTGATCACCGATCCGGTCCGGCTGCGCACCTACGAGTGCGACGGGCTGACCCATCACCGGGCCACTCCCGGCGTCGTCGTGCTGCCGGAGACCGCCGAGCAGGTCGCGGCCGTGGTGAGGATCTGCAACGAGTACGGCGTGCCGTTCGTGGCCCGGGGCTCCGGGACGGGGCTGTCGGGCGGAGCGCTGCCGCGAACCGACGGGGTGCTGATCGTCACCTCGAAGATGCGGCGGATCCTGGAGATCGACGTGGCCGACAGGCGGGCCGTGGTGGAGCCGGGAGTCACCAACCTGGCGATCACCGAAGCGGTGCGCGACCAGGGTTACTACTACGCGCCCGACCCTTCCAGCCAGCAGATCTGCTCGATCGGCGGCAACGTGGCGGAGAACTCCGGAGGCGCGCACTGCCTGAAGTACGGCTTCACCGTCAACCATGTCCTCGCATTGGAGATCGTCACCCCTGACGGCGACATCGTGGAGCTGTCGGACGTCGATCCCGGCTATGACCTGCTGGGCGCGTTCGTCGGGTCGGAGGGCACGCTCGGCATCGCCACCAAGGTCACCGTACGGCTGACGCGGGCGCCCGAGGCCGTGACGACACTGCTCGCGGCGTTCGGCGGCACCGAGCAGGGCGGCCAGGCGGTGTCGGCGATCATCGGCGGCGGCATCGTGCCCGCGGCGATCGAGATGATGGACGCCCTGGCGATCGAGGCGGCCGAGGCCGCCGTGGCCTGCGCCTACCCCGAGGGCGCCGGGGCCGTGCTCATCGTGGAGCTGGACGGCCCCGAGGCAGAGGTGAGGCACCAGTTCGACGAGGTGACGCGGATCTGCCGGGAGAGCGGCGCGTTCGAGCTGCGGACCGCCGCCGATCCGGCGGAGCGTGCCGCGATCTGGAAGGGCCGCAAATCCGCCTTCGCGGCGGTGGGCCGGATCAGCCCCGCCTACATCGTGCAGGACGGGGTCGTCCCCAGGACCGCCCTGCCCGAGGTGCTGGCGAGCATCGACCGGCTGTCGTGGGAGCACGGCATCCGGGTCGCCAACGTCTTCCACGCCGGGGACGGCAACCTGCATCCGCTGGTGCTGTTCGACGACGCCGAGCCCGGCGCGGGCGAACGGGCCGAACTGGTCTCGGGGAAGATCCTCGACCTCTGCATCGAACACGGCGGGTCGATCACCGGGGAACACGGCGTCGGCGTGGACAAGTCGCGATATATGCCGAAGATGTTCTCCGACGACGACCTCGACACCATGCAACTGGTGCGCTGTGCCTTCGACCCCCGGGGCCTGTCGAACCCGGGCAAGGTCTTCCCCACCCCGCGCCTGTGCGGCGAGGTCCCCGGGGTCCGCAAAGGCGTGCACCCGCTGGTCGAGTCAGGACAGGCGGAGCAGTTCTGATGGACACCTCACACGAGATAGGCGAAGCGGTCCCGGGCGACGCGCTGCGCGAGACAGGCGTGACGATCCGGGAAGCCGGACCCGACGACGCCGTGGCCGGGGTCCGGCCCCGCTGGGTGGCGCTACCCGAGACCTCCGGAGAGGTCGCCGCGCTGATGCGTGTCTCGGCCGAGCACGATCTCGCCGTGGTGCCGGTGGGAGACGGCACGAAGCTGGGATGGGCGGGGCCGCCGGAGCGATGCGACCTGCTGGTCGACACCTGCTGCCTGACCCTGGACGGCGGAACCGTCGTCGAGCACTCCTCGGGTGACCTCGTGGCCAAGGTCAGCGCGGGACTTCCCGTCGACGTCCTCAGCTCCACGCTCGCCCGCTCCGAGCAGGAACTGGCCCTGGACAACCCGCTCCCGGCCGGCACCGTCGGCGGCACGCTCGCCACCGCGATCGCCGGCCCCCGCAGGTTCCGGTACGGCACCGCCCGCGACCTGCTGATCGGCATCACCGTCGTGCTGGCGGACGGCACGATCGCCAGATCCGGCGGCAGGGTCGTCAAGAACGTCGCGGGCTACGACCTGGGCAAGCTCTTCTGCGGCTCCTACGGCACGCTGGGCATCATCACCGAGGCCACCTTCCGTCTCCATCCGGTCCCGGCCGACCGCCGCTGGGTCGTCGCCGAGCTTCCCGCGTTCGAGGTCCGGGCCGCCGAGAGCACGAACGGGGCCGGCGCCCCGGCCTTCCCCGGGCGGCCCGGTCCTCCCGGCGGCCTGGACGCGCTCGTCGCCGAGCTCGCGGCGTCCCAGGCCGAACCGAGCGCGATCGAGGCGGACTGGCCGGATGGGCCGGATGCCCTGGGCGGCCCCACCCTGGCCGTCCTGGTCGAAGGCACGGCGGCCGAGGCGCGGGCGCGGGCCGTACAGGCCCTGATCGGCAGGCGCGGAGCCGCGCGGGTCACCGGCGAGCCGCCTGGCTGGTGGGGGACGCTGCCCGGCGAGGACGTGCTGCTGGAGGTGCGGATCCCGCCCGCGCGCCTCGGCGGCGCGCTGCGCGCGATCGCGGCCGGTGAGCTCCCCGTGCGGATGCGCGGGTCGGCGGCGTCGGGGGTCCTGCGGATCGCCCTGGCCCCGGACGTCGGCGAGCGGGCGTTCGCGGGGTTCGTGTCACGCGTGCGTGACCGCCTCGGCCACCTCGGCGGCAGGCTGATCGTCGTCACCGCACCGCGGGAACTCGCGGGCGGGGTCGACCGCTGGGGGCCGGCGGGCGCGCTGCCGCTGATGCGGCGGATCAAGGAGCGGTTCGACCCCGGCCGGAGGATGTCTCCCGGCCGGTTCATAGGAGGGATCTGACATGGATCCGGAGCTGATCAGCGACTGTGTCCACTGTGGATTCTGCCTGCCCACCTGCCCGACGTACGTCCTGTGGGGCGAGGAGATGGACTCCCCTCGCGGCCGGATCCACCTGATGAAACAGCACGTCGAGGGAACGCCGCTGACGCCGGAGATGGTCGGGCACTTCGACGCGTGTCTGGGATGCATGGCGTGTGTGACGGCCTGCCCTTCCGGGGTGAAGTACGACCGGCTGATCGAGCAGACGCGGGCCGAGGTGGAACGGACGCATGTCAGGAAGCCCGACGACCGGGCGTTGCGTGCCCTGATCTTCCAGCTTTTCCCCTATCCCCGGCGCCTGCGGGCGATGCGGCTGCCCCTCCGGCTCAGCGCGGGGCTGCGCCGGAGGCTCGCGCCGAGGCTGGCGCGGATCAACCCCTCTCTGGCCGCGATGGCCGACCTCGCCCCTCAGGTTCCCGCCAGGGTACGGCTGCCGCACAGGGTGGAGGCGAGGGGCGAGCGCAGGGCCACGGTCGGGATGCTCACCGGATGCGTTCAGGGTGAGTTCTTCCCGCAGGTCAACGCGGCCACGGCCCGAGTGCTCGCGATGGAGGGATGTGATGTGGTGATCCCGCCGTCACAGGGCTG
Source organism: Streptosporangium sp. NPDC000396 (assembly GCF_042898655.1). Lineage (NCBI taxonomy): Bacteria > Bacillati > Actinomycetota > Actinomycetes > Streptosporangiales > Streptosporangiaceae > Streptosporangium > Streptosporangium sp. NPDC000396. The sequence continues at coordinate 62,306 of NZ_JBIAZA010000033.1, read as the reverse complement.
CTGCGGGGCGCTGTCGTTGCACTCGGGGCAGGAGGAGCAGGCCGAACGGTTCGCCAGGCGGACGATCGCCACCTTCGAACGGGCGAGCGTGGACACGATCGTGGTCAACGCGGCGGGATGCGGATCGACCATGAAGGACTACGCCGAGATTCTCCACGGCGAATGGGCCGACAGGGCGCGGGCGATCCGCGTCGTGGACCTGGCCGAATATCTCGCCGCGCTGGGCCCGGCGGCCGAGCGGCATCCGCTTCCGCTCACCGTCGCCTACCACGACGCCTGCCACCTGGCTCACGCCCAGGGGATACGATCCCAACCTCGTCAACTGCTCGCCGCCATCCCCGATCTGGAGTTGAGAGAGATCTCCGAGTCAGCCATCTGCTGTGGTTCCGCGGGAACCTACAACCTCCTCCAGCCCGAAGCCGCCCGCGAGCTCGGCGACCGCAAGGCCGAGCGGGTGCTGGCCACCGGCGCCGACCTGCTGGTCTCGGCCAACCCGGGCTGCACCATGCAGATCACCTCCGCCATCCACCGCCGAGGCGCCAAGGCGATGCCCGTCGCGCACATCGCCCAGGTCCTGGACGCCTCCCTGCGCGGCCTGCCGGAAGTGCCGTTCACGGAGGGGATCGCATGAGTGGGGTGCAGTCGGTCGACCGGACGCTGGACGTGCTGGAGGCGCTGGCCGAGCAGGGTGGGGAGGCCGGGCTCTCGGAGATCGCGGTCAGGACGGGCCTGCCGTACGGGACGATCCACCGGTTGCTGCGCACGCTGCTCGCCCGGGGATACGTCCGTCAGGAGTCCGATCGCCGTTACGCGCTGGGCGGTGCTCTCGTACGGCTCGGCGGAGTGGCCGAGCGCATGGTCGGCGCCTGGGCGCAGCCGTACCTGGCGAAGATGGTCGAGCTGTCCGGTGAGACGGCCAACCTGGCGGTGCTGGAGGGTGACTTCGTCGTCTACGTCGCCCAGGTGCCCTCCCCCCGGCGGCTGCGGATGTTCGCCGAAGTCGGCAGGCGGGTGCTGCCGCACAGCACGGCTGTGGGGAAGGTCCTGATGGCCGATCGGGCGGATAGCGAGGTGACCTCGCTGATCGGGCGGACCGGCATGCCCCGGCGGACCTCCAACACGATCACCGATCTGCCCGCCATGCTCGCCGAGCTGGAGCGGGTGCGGGAACGGGGATACGCGATGGATTTGGGCGAGGAGGAACTCGGCGTGCACTGCCTGGCCGTGGGGGTGCACGACGGTGCGCGGACGGTCGCCGCGATGTCGGTGTCCGGTCCGGCCGAGCGGATCGACGCGCTCGACCGGACCGATCTGGCCGAGGCCATGCGGAGGATCGCACGTGACTTCGGCGCCGAGCTGGGGCCCGCTCAGACGGGCGAAGGAGCGTGACGGACGCGGGCGTCCCGCCTGGACGCCCGCGGCGGGGAGAAGCTCAGCGGCTCGGCGGGGTGATGTTGAGGTTGCTGCCCTGGGGAACGGGGACCACCGAGACCTGCCCCTTCTGGATGGCCTGCCAGAGCACGGCTCCCTGCGGGCCGAGAACCTTGACGAGGTCCCTGATGGATTCGAGCTCGGTGCGGACCTTGGCGTTGCGCTGAGCCTGGGCCACGTTCTCGGCCTTGGCGGCCTGCTCGGAGGCGAGGGCGTTCACCAGGGCCTCCGGGGGCTCGGGCTTCTGGATGGTCAGGGAGATGTCCCCGCACTCACCGGTACCGGAGTAGTTCTGGTTGCAGAAGTAGTCGGCCCCGGCCGTCTCCTGGATGAACTGCCGGGCCAGCACACCGACTCGTGCCTCCCAGTCCTGCTTCACCTTCGGGTCGTTGAACAGCCCCCGCCACTCGAACTCCTGTGACGCGGCGTCCAGCGCCCGGTCCAGCGGCACCCGCAGGTAGGTGTTGAGCATTCGCCGCCACCCCTCGGAGCGGCCGTCCTCGTAGAAGGCGCGGTACTTCAGCCCGATCTTCTCGTGGAAGCGCTGCAACGTCTTGCAGTCGGTGTTCAGCGTGAACGTCGCCACCCCGGACACGCTCATCTCGACGTTGTCCTTGGAGACGACGGACAGCGGCTTGGACTCGGCGTCCTCGGAGCCGGAGAAGTCGTAGGTCCGCTGGCCGAACGGGTAGGAGTACCCCGTGTCGCCGGGGCCGAGCAGTGTGGCACCGCTGGAGGGGTTGATGCACTTCTCGAACTTGATGGCCTCGAACATGCCACCCGCGTAGTGCAGCACCACCTCGTCGGGCGGGGTGCTCACCCGGGTGCACCCGCTGAGGAGGAAGCCGAGCACCACCACTCCGGCGACCGCCGCCAGGAACCCTTTCACCAGCAGCCGTCCGCCGGACTTCTGTGCCTTTTGCGCACTCATCGCCATCCCTTTGCGTCTGCTTTGTCGAAAGCGGATCCTAGTACCGTCGCATTCCAGGTCATAGACGTGAACCGGGCCGCCCCCGGGAGTCGGGGCGATCCCGGGAAATCACGGGAACCGGATGGCGCCGAGCGGCGGAGTAGGGGTGAGGGCGCGGACGCGCCCCGGAAGGAACCCCCTGATGACTGGACGAAACGGGTGATGGCACTGGCGCTTCCCCATCGAGCCGGGACGCCCACGCTGCCCACTCCCTCCGATGACGCGAAACTGATCGAGGAGTCGCTGGCGGATCCCGACAGGTTCGCCGCCCTTTTCGACCGGCACGCCGATGAGATCCACCGGTATGCCGCGCGGCGGCTGGACGACGTCACGACGGCCGACGACGTGACGGCCGAGACGTTCCTCGTCGCGTTCCGCAAACGCGCTCGATACGACCTGAGCAAGAGCGACGCCAGGCCGTGGCTGTACGGCATCGCCTCGAACCTGATCGCCGGCCACCGCAGGGCCGAGATCCGCAGGCTCAAGGCCCTCGCCCGGCAGGCCCCGGAACCGGCCGACGGTTTCGAGGAGCGCAGCGCCGAGCGGGTCACCGCGGACCAGCTCAGGCCGGCGCTGGCGGCCGCGCTCGCCAAGCTCGGCTCCGCCGAGCGGAACCTGCTCCTGCTGGTGGCCTGGGCCGAGCTGACCTACGAGGAGGCCGCCCAGGCGCTCGGCATCCCGGTCGGGACCGTGCGGTCCCGGCTCTCACGAACCCGAACCAAGATCCGCCGTTTCCTGGAGTCACACGCATGATCGACGATAAGGATGAGATCGAGATGGTGGCCGGCATCCGCCCGGACGCGCCGCCGTACGACCACGAGGCGAAGGCCACGGCCCGGCGGGGGCTGGCCGCGGCCGCCGCGGGGCGCAGGCCACTGTGGCGCAGGCCGTACACGATGGTGCTGGCCGGGGCGCTCGCGGTGGCGGTCGGCGTGACCGTGACGGTCATGGTGTCGGCGCCGGACCGGAAGGCGGGCGGCACCGAGGTGGTCGTGGCGATGCCCAAGATCGCCCCAATGTCGGCGACCGAGGTGCTCGGCAGGGCCGCGCGGGCCGCCGAGCGCAGTGACCTCGATCCGCGTGACGACCAGTTCGTCAAGGTCGAGTCGCAGACGATGTACGGCTCCTTCTCGTTCGGAGGCACCGGCACCGAGCAGGAGAAGCGCTACCTCTACCGGACCAAGCGGGCGATCTGGTTGTCCGCCAACGGCGAGAAGGAAGGCGCGCTGAGGATCGAATACCTGGAGCCGCACGCCTATCCCGGCTGGCCCATCCCCCAGGAGGCCTACAACGAGCAGGGCACCGAGTGGCTGCGGCTGCCGGTCTGCGGGAAGCCGCCCGCCCATCTGCGCACCGACTACGCGAGCCTGAAGCGGCTGCCCGGCGACGCCGAGGGGATGCGCGCCCACCTCTACGCCGGCAGCGATGACGACAACGGCGACAAGTCCGAGGAAAAGGACAAGGACCGGACCGCATGGACCGCCGCGGGCGACATGCTGCGCGAGACCTACATTCCTCCGGCCCAGCGAGCGGCGCTGTTCAAGGCCGTGGGGGCGATCCCCGGGGTGAGCGTCGTGGAGGACGCCGAAGACGCGGCGGGCCGCAGGGGCATCGGCGTGGGCCGGGTCTCCATGGGCGTGCGGGAAGATCTGATCTTCGATCCGGAGACCTACGAGCTCCTGGGCGAGCGGGGGGTCGTGGTCGACGAGAAGATCGCCAAGTCCCCGGTGGGCAGCCTGGTCGCCTCGACCGCCCAGCTTTCCGTCACCGTGGCCGACTCCCCACCGGACGCGCCCGAGCTGAAAGCCGACAAGGCCTCCGGCTGCGGGTGACGGCTGCGGCCGGTGGAGGGGTGCCGATCAGTCGGTGACCTTGTGGACGGGGAGGCCGGAGGGTGAGCACAGCACTTCGACGTTGACCTCGGACCTGTCCGACTCGAACTCGATACGGCCTCGGCGCCCCGGCCCCCGGTCCACGCTCTTGATGTGGAAGTTCGGTGCCGGGCTCCAGGCCCGCAAGATCACCAGTCCCGCCTCGCATCGGGCGATCACGATTCCTCCCCTCGACCTGAACGCCTGACTGGGGCCGGCATAGGGCTCGGCGGGTGCGGGCGTGGGGAGGATCGTCGCCATCGGCGTGGCGCGGACGAGCGCCTCATCGATCTCGTTGGAGGGAAACGGGCGGTTCTTGGAAGCCGTCTGCGGCTCGCCAAGGAGACCGATCACCGCGATACTCACCCCGGTCACGAGGGTCGCGATGATCAGCCATCCCACCAGGACAAGAGGAAAGCACCAACGCACATGCCCACCCTTGCAGGGTGGACGTCAAGAGAAGGTTATGCGACCTATGGCTGATGTATACCAAAGGTCGCATAAATGCCAACTTAATGAAAAATGTCCAATATGTCGCCTTTCAGATTGGCAACTGTTCAGCATGAGGCGAGCACGGTCCGCATGGCATCCTTCTCCGCGGACGTCACCCACAGACCGTATTTGACCTTCACATCGATCTGACGCGAGACATAGGCGCACCGGTAGGTGCGGCGCGGCGGCAGCCAGGTGGCCGCGTCACCGGCCCCCTTCTGGCTGTTCAGCGGACCGTCCACGGCGAGCAGGTTCAGCGGGTCGTTGGCCAGTTCCTTGCGCTTGCCCTCCGGCCACTGCTGAGCCCCCTTCTGCCAGGCGTCGGCAAGGGCCACCACGTGATCGATCTGCACCGCCATACTGGTCTTCTGGCCGCGCTCGAACTTGATGATCCTGCCGCTGTAGGGGTCGTCGAGGGTCCCGCTCAGCACGATGCAGTCCTTGGTGCCCCGTTTGAACGTCTCGTCCTTCAGATCGCGCCTGAGGATGTCGTTGCGGGTGTCGCACCCGTTGTGGTCGACATCCGACCACGCGGGGCCGAACCGCTCCCGATCGAAGCCGGTCATCGGGGCACGGCCCTTGACCTGCAGCCTGTCCAGCTCCTTGAGCGCCGCCGCCGACGACTTCCCTCCGCCGACGGCCGAGCCGCCGGACCCCTGCCCCACGAGGCCGCATCCCGCCAGCGTGAACGCGATCGTCGCGACGACCGCTCCCCGTCCCAGCATCGACCGCACCATGCCATCCCTCACGCGCACTCGTTACCCATGAAATGGCAAATTATCCCAAATAGCGCTTTAGCCGTGAGAGACGCGCGGTGCCCGCCGGAAGTGAGAGCACAGGAGGCCACGCGGACACACCGCCGGACAGGGGCGACCCGGCTCAGACTCGCCCGTAGGAGTCTTCGAGACGCTCGATGTCGTCCTCGTCGAAGTAGCCGAAAGCGATCTCCAGGATCCGGGTGGCCTTCCCCGAGGAGCTGAGGCGATGAGTCTGGCCCGCCCGGATCAGCACCCGGTCACCGACCGAGGGCTCGATCCGCTCGCCGTCGATCTCGAACACCGCGCCGGGGTCGAGAGCGACCCAGAGCTCATCCCGGTGCTCGTGCCTCTGCAGGCTGAGCCGCTGCCCGGGCGCCACATCGATGATCTTCACCGTGGACGCCTCGTTGAGCGTGTAACGCTCGAACCCACCCCAGGGACGCTCGTCGCGAACGATCGCGCCGAGCCGGTCGATCTTCTGCAAGATGCCTCCACCTTCCTGCCTTGGTAACGCGGGAACTCTCGCACGCGTCCGTAACAACTACGCATGTTTCACGAAACCGGACTCTTAACTCAGGTAAGACGATTACCCCAGGAGTCTCAGGTGACGAGGATTCCACCGTCCACCGGAATCACGGCCCCCGTTACGTAGGAACCCGCGTCGGAGGCCAGGAAGATCGCCGCCGCGACGAGTTCGGCGGGGTCGCCCGGGCGCTTCATCAACACCCGGTGTTCGAGCTGCCGGGCCAGATAACCCTCCGCGTACTGCTCGGTCATCTCCGAGACGAAAAAGCCCGGCTCGATGCAGTTGACGCGGATACCCAGCCGGCCCGTCCACTGCTGGGCCAGGTCACGGGTGAGACCGACGACGCCCGCCTTGGAAGCGCTGTAGGCGGCCTGGGGCAGGCCGGCCGTGGTCTCCCCCAGGACGCTGCCGACGTTGACGATGGAGGAGCCGGGCTTCATGACCCGCGCGCAGGCCTGGGCCATCCAGTAGGTGCCGTGCAGGTTGATCTCCACCACCTGCCGGAATTGCTCGGGCGTCTCCTTGAGCGCGGGCACCGCCGTACCGACACCGGCGTTGTTGATCAGGATGTCCACCGCGCCCAGCTCCGCCACCGCCGCCTCGACCAGCGCCTGGCAGTCTTCGGGACTGGTCACGTCGGTCGTCACGGCCACACACCGCCTGCCGGTCTCCCTGACCAGGTCACGGGTCTCCTCAAGGCGATCTTTGCGGCGCGCGCCGATCACGATGTCCGCACCCGCCTCGGCAAGGCCTCGCGCGAACGCGACACCGAGCCCCGAGGACGCGCCGGTGACGATCGCGACCTTGCCGTCCAGCCGGAATCGGTCCAGCATCCGGATCCCTTCCCCTGCCCGCGGAACATACAGAACGGGATTCTAGAGGTGAAAGGCGCACCGCCCGCGAGAAGGTTCCTCACGGGCGGTGCGCCTCACGGGTCACGAGGCCGTTCGCGGCAGGCTCGCGGCCTGGTGGACACGGCCTACAGGCCGTACTCCTTGACGATGCGCTCGTGCCGCTCCACCTCGACATCGATGGACTTGGCCAGGTCGAGCCAGGCCAGCGGGTGCACCCAGCGCTCGGTGGCGTCGTCGAGCAGCGCGTCCACCTCGACCGGGGTGACGCCCGGCGGGACCGCGATCCAGCCGAACACACCCTGCAGCCGCTCACCCGAGGTCGGGTGGGCCACGGTGTAGTTCTCGTCGCTGTAGACCCACATCGGCCAGCCACGCTCGGCCAGCACCTCGTTGAACTCGGTCCAGTCGGCCTCGCTGGGAGCCGCGCCGTCGAAGAACCAGCTGGTGTAACCACCCGGACGGAGCATGCTGACCGCGGCGAACGGCGGGATGAAGTTCTCCTGCTCCTCCGGCTTCTCGGGAAGCGGTTCCAGCAGCTGCGGGTCGAAGACGACCAGGTCGCCGGCGTTGTAGTCCATGCCGGGCGGCTGCGGAATGGCCAGGCGGGCCGTCGCGGGACCGGTGCGCAGGCTGATGACCGCGCGCTGGCTGCCGTCGGGAGCGGGAAGGATGATGCGCACCAGGCCCATCTCCTCCTCGATCGGCCCCTCGGTGGACTGCAGCGGCATGCCGATCTTGGCGGCGCCCGCGCGGACGGTCTCCCAGTCTTCGGCGGCCGTCGCCATGGTGATCATCCGCCAGACGTCCTCCGGCTTGATCTCGTCGGAGTCGAGGACCTCGCGCAGAACCGCGGCGCCCTTGGCGTTGTCGTCGGCCTGCTGTACGGCGGTGGCCCACAGACGGTTCGCCTCGATGCCCGCACCGGCGGCGACCGCCGCCTCGCCCTCGGCCGCGGCCTGCTCCCAGCGCTCCCGCGCGAGGTGCAGGCGTCCCAGGGCCAGGTGGCGCTGGGCGGCGGGAAGCCGCTCCGCCATCTGCTCCAGGCGCTCGTCCTGGCGGGCCTCGATCAGCAGGCCGGTGAGGTAGGAGATGTCCTCCGGGTCGGCCGTCTCGACGGCGCCGGATTCGACCAGCATGGTCCAGTAGATGTCGGCACCCGTGGCCGGGTAACCGAGGAAGCCCAGCGTGGTGGTGTGCCTCCGGGTGGCCTCCAGGTTCTGCCCGGACAGCGGGAGCAGCCAGCCCACCCAGCGCTCGGGGTCGGCGTTGAAGCCGTCGGCGGCGTCGAAGTAGGCGACCAGCTCGTCCTGAGGCCCGGGAGCCGGGACCTCGGTGGCCTGGTCTGCGGCGGCGCGCAGCGCGGCGATCCGCTCGGCGACGTCACCGGGGTTCCTCAGCTCACCGGCTGCGGACTCGGCGAGGTCGGCCAGCATCCGGGCCTGCCAGACACCCTGCCGGGCGACGGCCAGGTCACCGGCGACGAGCGCGAGCTCGACCCGGGCGCGGTAGCCGCCCATCATCGCGAAGTAGTCGATCCACTGCTTGAGCACCCGGCCGAGCTGCCAGGTGTTGGTGATCTGCGCGGATCCGGCGAGCTTGCGGATGGCGTGCGCCCACTCGACCCAGTCACGCGGGTGGTCGCCGACCACGTCGAGGTCGGGCAGCGCGTCAACGGCCTCCTGGACCCGGTCCAGGGTGGCGAGCACGAGCGCGCGCAGCACACCCTCGCGGTGCGGCTTGGCCACCGGGTCGTCGGGCTTGAATCCCGTCGCGGCGTCGAGCGCGGCGAGCGCGTCCGCCGCGCGTCCGGCGGCCAGAAGCGCGCGGGCCGAAGCCGCCGCAAGCTCCCAGCTCGACTCACGGCCGGCCTCGCCCAGCTTCGCCACGGCGGACTCGGCGTGAGCGATCGCCTCGTCGAGGCGTCCGGCGTCCGCCAGAGCCGAGACGTACTGCTCGGCGACGGCGGCGAAGGCCAGCGAGTCAGGCTCGACGTCGACCGCGGCCAGAGCCGCGAGCCGCTCAGATGCGTAGCCGGGTCCGTCGGTGTTCGCCTGAACGACCGCCAACGCGATGACCGCGCCGGGAGTCGCCGGGCAGTCACGGGTGTCTTCGCGCTTGGCGAACTCCACCAGCGTCTCGGCGTCGGCTATGGCGACCGCTCCCTGCGCCCGGTCGCCGATGCGGCCGATCAGGTGCCAGTAACGGGCGTAGAACTCGAGCCAGGGCAGCTCCAGGTTCTCAGCCTGCTGCGCGATGGCCGGCGCGAGCACGTCGAGCTGCGAGTATCGGCCCTCCAGCGCCTGCGCGGGCACGTCGCCGATCGCCATGGCCAGGCCGGTGTTCCCAGCTTCGTGCAGTTGCCGCTGGGTGTCGCCGACCCAGGCCCAGATGTCCACGTCCATGGGACGTCAGTCTGCCAGGTTGGAGGGCATGCCCCAAACGACTCGGCTGTCGCGCCCGGCCGAGTGGGACGGCCGGATCGCCCGCGTGCCCTCAGAGAGTGAGCTCTCCCGAGGCGATCAGGACCGCGGGACCCGAGAGGTGGCTGGTGTGCTCGTCGAGGGTGACCGTGACGATGCCGCCCAGAACCTGGACTTCCCAGGTGCCGGTGGACTCCCCCGCCAGGTGTGCGGCCGCCACGGCCGAGGCGACCGAGCCGGTGCCGCAGGACCGGGTCTCGCCCGAGCCTCGCTCGAAGACCCGCATCACGACCCGGCGCGGGCCCACCGGGTTGAGCAGCTCGATGTTCACCCCGGCCGGGAACGTCTGCGGGTCGAACGCGGGCTGGTGGCTCAGGTCGAGCTGGGCGACCGGATCGCCGATGACGCAGGCCAGATGGGGGTTGCCCATGTCGATGTGGAGGCCTTCGTACTCGCGGCCCGCCACGCTCGTGCGGCTGCGGCCCAGCACCCGGGCCGGGCCCATGTCCACGGTCACGTCACCGGTCTCCGCCAGCCGTACGCGCCTGACTCCTGCCCGGGTGGCGACGCCGAACTCACCCGCGCCGGCCAGCCCCGCGTCGACCAGGTAGCGGGCGAAGACCCGCACCCCGTTGCCGCACATCTCGGCGATGCCGCCGTCGGCGTTGCGGTAGTCCATGAACCACTCGGCCTCGCCGGCCTGATCGGCGACCTCCGGGCTGAGCTTCGTCGGTGTCACGCGCAGCACGCCGTCGCCGCCGATCCCGGCGCGCCGATCGCACACCGCCGCCACGAACGCCGCGGACAGCTCCAGCTCACCGTCGGGATCGGGGAGGATCACGAAGTCGTTTTCAGTGCCGTGTCCCTTGACGAATCTCATGTCCCAACTCTAGGCCGTGCCCCCGGAGGCTCTCGCCTCCCGCGATCAGCCGCGCACCCTCATGAGCGCCTGGTCAAGAAGATCCGGGGCCTGCTGGGGAAGCCAGATCACCCGGGGGTCGCGGCGGAACCACGACTCCTGGCGGCGGACGAACCTGCGCGTCGCGCGGATCGTCTCCTCCATGGCCTGTTCCTCGGTCCACTCGCCGTCGAGGAACCGCAGCACCTGGGCGTAACCGAGGGCTCGGCTGGCCGTACGACCCTCGGCGAGCCCTCGCGCGGCGAGTCGCCTGACCTCCTCCACCAGCCCGGCCTCCCACATGTGTTTCACCCGCGCGGCGACCCGCTCGTCCAGCACGTCCCTGGGCACCTCCACACCCAGCTGCACGCTGTCGTAGACGGCGTCGTACGACGGCATCGTGGCCGAGAACGGCTGCCCGGAGAACTCGATGACCTCCAGCGCGCGGACGATCCTGCGGCCGTTTCCGGGAAGGATCGCCTCGGCGGCCTTCGGATCGAGTTCGCGGAGCCGCTCGTACAGCGGGGCCGGACCCGTGCGCTCAAGCTCCGCCTCCAGCCGGGCGCGGATCCGCGGATCGGTGCCGGGAAACCGCAGGTCGTCGAGCGCGGCCCGCACGTAGAGCCCGGACCCGCCCACCAGGATCGGCACGACCCCCTTCGCCCGCAGGTCGTCGATGAGCGGCCGGACCAGCGCCTGGTACTCGGCCACGCTCGCGGTCGTGGTCACCTCCCAGATGTCGAGCAGGTGATGCGGGACACCGCGTCGTTCCGCGAGGGAGAGCTTGGCCGTCCCGATGTCCATCCCCCGGTAAAGCTGCATGGAGTCGGTGTTGATGACCTCACCCCCCAGTTCGAGGGCGAGGTCCACGGCGAGATCGGACTTTCCGGCCGCCGTAGGCCCGACGACGGCGATGACTGGTAGCTGGCGCACGGGGATAAGTGTGTCAAGTCGCTGGGTATGCATGGGATACGAGGCTTCACCTCATCGGAATCGGGGGATTCGCCGATGTCAATCTTCGACAAGGTCAAGAGCCTGCTGAGTCAGCACAGCGACAAGGTCGAGGAGCTGACCAAACAGGGCATCGACAAGGCAGAGCAGATCGCCAAGGAGAAGACCCGCGGCAAGTACGACCAGTACATCGACACCGCGGCGGACAAGGCGCGTGAGATGGCCGAGAAGATCGACGACCAGACCGGCACGCCCACGACCCCCGGCCAGCCTGGCAGGCCCGCGGCTCCCGGCCAGACCGGCACGTCTCCCAAGCACCGCCGGCCCGGCGCGCCTCCGGATCCCGGCCAGCCCGGAACGCCTCATATCTGACATATCTGATCAGTCTGACCGGGGAGCGTGCCGGGAAAACCCGTGAAACCCTAGGAGGCCGGAGGAGGCTCGCTCCGCAGGCCCATGCGGTCGAGAGGAAGGATCTGCTCGGCGAGCACGGCGGCGATGACCGCGGCGATCGCGATGCCCCACGCGATGGGGTCCAACGGCACGCATCCGAAGAAGTGACTGATTCCCGGAATCTGGACGATGGCGGCCAGCAGCGCCGCGGAGCCCAGCGAGCTGAGCAGGATCGGACGGCTTCGCTCACCCGCGAGGAGTGTCTGGGCGAGCTGGGTCCCGACCAGGGCGACCAGCCCGACGGTACGGGCACGCGACTGGGGTCCGGTCAGCCTGGCGAGCGTCCAGCCGGCTCCCGCGCCGAGAGCGGTGAAGATCGCCCGTTGCACGATGTCGTGGGTGAGGGCCACTCCGAGGGAGGACTCGGGCCCCTCGTCGAGCAGTGCCGCCGCCGTGTCCTCCGAGGGCGCCCGTACGGCGATGGCCAGCGCCGGAGCGAGGTCGGTGAGCATGTTCACCAGCAGCAGTTGCCTCGCCGACAGCGGAGAGCGGCCCGTGGCGAGCGACACGGCGAGGGTGAAACCGATCTCACCGAGGTTGCCGCCGACGAGGATGGCCAGCGCCTCCCGCACCGAGGCCCACATGGCCCGCCCCTCGACCAGCGTCGAGATGATGGTCTCCAGGCTCTCGTCGGCCACGACGAGGTCGGCCGCGGTCTGGGCGGCCGGGGTGGCGCCGGAGCCCAGGGCGATCCCGATGTCGGCGAGCCGGATTCCGGCCGCGTCGTTGGAGCCGTCGCCGGCCATGGCGACGACCTTGCCGAGCCGCTGGAAGGACTGGATGACCCTGACCTTGTGGGTGGGGGTGCAGCGGGCGACCACGTCCACCGAGGGAAGCGTCCTGTCCAGTTCGGCGTCGTCCATGTCGTCGATGTCGTTGCCGGTCAGGACACGAAGGTCGGTGTCGTCGGTCACGTGGGCGGCGATGGCGCCGGCCGTACCGGGGTGGTCCCCGGTGACTATGACGATCTGGACACCCGCGTTCCGCAGGGCCGCCACCGCGGATACGGCGGTGTCGCGCACGACGTCGGCGAGGCCGAGCAGGCCGGTGAAGGTGAGATCTCCGACGGCGTCGTCGTCGAGCCGGTCGGTGTCCACACGCCGTTCGGCGACGGCGAGGACCCGGTGCCCCGAGGAGGCGAGGTGCTCGATGCGGGCTTCGACCGCGCGCCGGCTCCGATCGTCGAGCCCGGTGCATCTCGGCAGCATGGTCTCCGGCGCGCCCTTGACGCTGAGGAGCCGGTCCGCGCCGCGGCGTCCGAGCGTGGCGTGGTAGCCGCGGGAGGACTCGAAGAGGAGGGCGGTGACCTCCTCCCACCCGTCGGCCCCGGTCTGGCGCGAAACCCCGAGACCGGCCGCGCCCTCGGCGACGGCCTGGTCGGTGATGTGGCTGTATGCGCCGTTGCCGGAGTGCGGTGTGGCGCGCAGGGCCACGGCGATCACCTTCCGCAGGCTGTCGTCGAGCTCGCCCACGTCCCGCTCCCGGCGGGTGTCGCTGACCCGTGCCAGCCGGATCTGCCCTTCCGTCAGCGTTCCTGTCTTGTCGAAGCACAGCACCTCGACCCGCCCGAGCGCTTCGATGGTCCCCGGGTTGCGGACATGGACGCCGCGGGTGGCGAGCCGCCGGGTGGCGGCGAGCTGGGCCGCGCTGACCAGCAGCGGCAGGCCTTCGGGGACCGAGGCCACGGCCAGGCTGACGCCCTCGCCCAGGGCTTCCCTCAGCTGCCTTCCGCGGACGAAGCCGGACAGGGTCACTCCGGCGGCCGATCCGACCGCGATCGGGGTGGTCGCCCGGGTGATGGCGGCGAGCCGCTCCTCGACACCGCTCATGCGCCCGGTCTCCGCGGCGGCGGCCATCGCGCGCCCGACCTCGGTGGCCTCCCCCACGGCCACCACGACCGCTGTGGCGCTGCCGGCGGCGATCATCGTCCCCTCGTACAGCATGGAGCGGCGTTCGGCGACATGCTGCGCGAGCACCGGCCCGCTGCCCTTGGCCACGGGCAGGGACTCGCCGGTCAGGGATGACTCATCCGTTTCCAGGCTGTCTGCCTCCAGGATGCGGCAGTCGGCGGGAACCACCTGCCCGGTGTCGAGCACGACGATGTCCCCGGGAACCAGCTCCGCCGCCTCCACCTCGCGTTCCTCGCCGTCGCGTAGCACGCGGGCGCACACCCTGGTCAGGGCGGACAGCTCCGACAGCGTCCTGGCGGTGGCCGTCCGCTGCACCCCGCCCACCAGCGCGGACAGGCCCATGACGCCGAGGACGAGTGAGGCGTCGACCATGGAGCCGAGGACCGCCGAGCCGGCCGCGCCGGCCGCCAGCACCGGGGTGAACGGGTTGGCGAGCTCGGTGCCGACGGCGCGTGCCAGCGTCCAGGGCGCCGACGGCGCCTTCGCGCGGAGCCCGCGGCGCCGCTCCGCCTCCGCCGCGGTGAGCCCGGTCCTGCGGGTCTCCAGTGCGGCGAGCACCCGGTCGCCCGGCATGGCGTGCCAGGGCGTCGTGGGCAGCGCCGGGGCGGTCGTCTGCCGCATGCTCTGGTGGGCCTGCCAGGTGCCCTGCAGCAGTGAGAGCGCGGCGACGCCGTTCACCGCGGACAGCACCTGCCCGGTCGCCCGGTCCGGCCGCCCGGTCAGCCCGTAGATCGCGGCCACGCCGGTGCCCGCCTTGGCGAGCGTCACGCCGCGCTCGCTGACCCGGCGGGCCGCGCCCGCCGACTCGACGATCAGGGCCGCCGTTGCCAGGTCGTCGCCCACGAGCAGGTGAGCGCCCCACGGCGGCAGGCCGTCGGGACCGGTCACGCCGATCCCGCAGTCGGCGGCCGCCAGTGCCTTCCGGTCGCCCGACAGCAGCATCACGACGGATCCGTCCCGCTGTAGCTGGCGTATCGACGCCGCGAGGTTCTCGCCACCCGCCAGGTGATCGTCGGGCTTGCCCGCCGGATCGAGTCGATCGCCCGCGACGACCAGCCGCAGCCCGGCGCGGCGCGCGGACACGGTCAGGGCGTGCGCCTCGGGGGCCTGCCGGGGGACGACCTCGACGACGGCGTGGAGCCGTTCGCCGTGGGTCAGGGCCAGCACGTGCACGGCAGAGCCGTTCCGGAAACGGTCGCGGTGCTTCTTGCCCGCCCACCCCGTCCGGGGCAGGTCCTCGTAGGGACCGAGCGCCCAGTTCCCGTCCCTGCGGACCTCTTCCGGCGCGGCCGGGTCGAACAGGCCGTGGACCCGGACGGCGACCTCTTCGTGATCCGCGTATCGGGCGGGGGCCACTTCACCGATCATCACATGCTTCGAGATCAGCGCTTCGCCGTCCAGCACCACCGTGTCGACCCGGTCCAGGCGGCTCAGCACCTCGGGGTCGGTGACGATCACGCCGTGTTGGGCCAGCAACGCGCCCAGCTCGGCGGCGAAGGCCTCTCGTCCGGCCGATGACGCCTTGGGCAGGCCGGCGAGGGCGACCTCAAGGCCGCGGTGCATGTCTCCGGTCAGCAGCCCTCCGGCGAGGCTGCCGACCGCGCTGGCCGAGAGGACCTGCTCGGCGTGCCGCTCGATCGGGCCCTCGGGCAGTGGCGTGGATCGCGCGGGTGCCCGCAGGTGGGCTTCGGCGCGTTCGGGGGTGCCGGTCAGCTCGTGTTCCTTCCGCACCCACACGATGTCCCGCAGCCGTGCCTGGCGCATCTGCAGCAGCCGCTGCACCATGTCGATGGCCAGGCCGGTCCCTCCCGGGGTGAGGGTCTGGACGGTGGTGTTCACCAGCGGCATCCACGACCGGCACGCGGGGATCGACTTGTCGATCACTCGCCGCAGCTGGGGAACCGCGGTCAGGTAACCCGCGAGGCCGGCGGCTCCCGGGGGCAGCGGAGCCCGGTGGAGCAGCCACTCCACGGCGGTCACCCCGAGACCGGCCGCGTCGGCGGCGAAGAGGAGGGCGGCGGGGGGCCTGCCGCCGGGCGTGCCCTCCGTGACCGCCGGTTCCTTCTCTATGAGGGCCCGTTCCGCCTCGTCGAGGATCGCGCCGAGGTCCTCGACGGCCGGCGGCGGCCCTTCCACGGCGACGACCGCTCGACCGAGCGGAACGTTGACCCGGGCCCATCGCACGGAAGGATGCGCGCACAGCGCCGACTCAAGCGCCTCGCAGTACTCCTCCCGGATCGGGCATCGGAGTTCGAGGTGGATCCGGCCGGGATACGTCCATGTCAAACGACGCACGCCGGCCAGGTCGGCCAGCGTGGAGGCCGCCCATCGCGGCACCTCCGACATCCTGCCGACCGCGCCCGCGGTCCATCTGACCGGTGCCGCGACGAGATCCTGTCCCGGCAGCCGAGCCAGACCTGAAAGGGACAAACCAAACACCATGTCGGCTCTGTACCCATCAGGCAATAATTACGCCTTTTAGTGATATATCGCCTTTCATGGTTAACCGGGGAGACGCTCTCGCGTCCAAGCGTCCGGCCCCGCACGCCCGGACCCGCGCGCCCGACCCCGCGCGTCCGGTCCCACGCGTCCGGGACGGGATCAGTCCCAGTCGAGCATCGGCTGCAGATATCCCTCCAGGGTGAGCAGCCACCGCTTGGACTCCACGCCGTATCCCCCGCTGAACCCGCCCAGCCCGTTCCCGGCGACCACCCGATGGCACGGGACGATGATGGGGATCGGATTGGCACCCATGATCGATCCGATCGCCCGCGCGGGAACGCCCGTCTGGCTGCGGGCGGCCAGCTCACCGTAGGTCACGGCCTTGCCGTAGGGGACCGTTTCGTACAGCGTGCCGAGCACCTTGCGCTGCACGGACGAGGTCAGCCGCCAGTCGACCGGGACGCTGAAGACCCGCAGCCTGCCCGCGTAGTAACCGGCGAGCTCGTCGAGCACGACGGCCGTCCGCGCGGGGTCGTCCACCTCGTCCAGCTGGAGGCTCTCCAGCAGGCGGGCCTTGAGCCCGTCGCTCCGGTGGCTCCAGCCGACACCCGCCACACCGTCCTCCGTGACGGCGACAAGCATCTCCCCCAGCGGTGTCGGAACACTCCCGAACGCCACGGTTCCTATCATGTGGGCTGTGTCCCTCCGCGAACTCGTCATCCTCGGCACCTCAAGCGCGGTCCCTACCCGCCACCGTAACCACAACGGATATCTCCTGCGATGGGACGGTCAGGGCTTCCTGTTCGACCCCGGTGAAGGCACCCAGCGCCAGATGCTCCACGCGGGCGTCAGCTCCCACGACATCACCTGGATCTGCGTCACCCACTTCCACGGCGACCACTGCCTGGGCGTTCCCGGAGTCGTCCAGCGCATCGCCAGGGACGGCGTGACGCACCCCGTCCAGGCCGCCTACCCGGCCGTCGGCGAGACCTACTGGCGGCGCCTGCGCCACGCCGCCGTCTTCACCGACACCAACACGATCTTCGAACGTCCCGTCTCCGGCGAGCTCACGACCTTCGAGGCGGGCCCGGTGACCCTCACCGCCCGCCCGCTCTCCCACCCCGTCCCGTCCTACGGCTACCGCCTCGACGAGCCGGACGGCCGCCGGATGCTCCCCGAGCTCCTCCGGGAACGGGGAATCCAGGGCCCGATGATCAGCCGGCTCCAGCGTGACGGCGTGGTGACCGTCCCCGACGGATCCACCGTCCGCCTGGAAGACTGCAGTGAACCTCGCCCCGGCCAGAGCGCCGCGTTCATCATGGACACCCGGCTGTGCGACGGTGTTTTCGCCCTCGCCGCGGGAGTGGACCTGCTGGTGATCGAGTCGACGTTCCTGTCCTCGGAGCTGACGATGGCCACGCGGTACGGCCATCTGACCGCCGCCCAGGCGGGCCGGGTCGCGGCCGACTCCGGAGCCCGCAAGCTGGTCCTGACCCACATCTCCGAACGCTACGGCGCCGACGACGAACCCCGTTTCCTCGACGAGGCACGCCAGGCTTTCGACGGCGACATCGTCCTCGCCCACGACCTGATGCGCGTCCCGGTCCCCCACCGGGATCACTCCGTCCGGCCGAAGACCGGACAGCCGGCACCGTAGGACCACCCGGCGGCCGGCCCGCGCGGGATCGGCGACGGCCTCCGCCGCGAACACGGCTACGCCGTGGAGGAAGGCGTCAGGATCCGCTGGATCTCCGCGGCGAGAGCGGCGTCGGCGGCGCCGACGCCGGTGAGGTCCGCCACCGTGATGTCCCCGGGACGTCTGGCGAACCCGTCACGCAGGATGGCACCCACGGCCACACCGGCTGTCTCGGGCACGACGCCGGCACGGACCGCGTGTCCGAGATCGCCGTGGTCGAGACACTGGGAGTGGTCGTCGACAGCGATCGCGGCGGCGCGGGCGAACAGGCCCGCAGGAAGCTCGTTCTTGTGGGGCATGTCGGCGCCGATGCCGGTGACGTGGGCGCCCGGCGCGACCACGGCGGCGGGAAAGAGCGGGGCGGTCGCGGCGGTGGCGGTGATGACGATCGGCACGCGTGCGGTGTGGTCGGGCGGGGCGGGACGGGCGGACGGTCCCAGCTCACCGCACAGCCTGGCGGTCTCCTGGGTACGGCGGCCCGACACGAGAACCTCGTCGATCGGGCGGAGCAGCCTCAGCCACTGTGCCTGGAGCCGGGCCTGGAGCCCGGTGCCGAACACCCCGAGCGTCCTCGCCTCGGGCGGCGCCATCGCATGGGTGATCAGGGCACCGGCGGCGGCGGTGCGCCAGGCGGTCAACCAGCCGCGATCGTCGAGCAGCGCGGTGATCTGGCCGGTCTCGGCGCTGACCACACAGATGAGGCCGTTGTTGGCGGGCAGACCTCGGGCTCCGTTGCGATAGAAGCCCGTTGCGATCTTCACGGCGAAAGCCGAGGCGCCGGAGATCCACCCGGCCTTGACGTGGCAGTCGCCGTCGGCGCCGGGGAACTCCAGGTGCATGGGCGGCGGCACGGCCGTACGGCCTTCGGCATGGGCGATCAGGGCGTCGCGCACCGCGGTGAGGACCAGCGCGGGCCGGGCGGCCTGAGTGATCTCTTCCAGGGAGAACAGCCTCATCGGCGGGCTCGCAGCCACGTGGCGAAGGCGTCGAGCGCGTCCTGCGCTCCGTGACGGCCCACGCCGATGCGGAACCGGTCGGCGGGGACGTCGGTGAGCTCGGAGCGGTAGATGCTCGCGGGCAGCAGCAGCACACCGGCCTCCTTGACCAGGGTCTCGCAGAACGTCTCCACGGAGCCGGGGCCCAGGTAGCGGGGAAAGCAGACGCAGCCGCCCTCGGGGGCCGACCACTCGAAGAGGCCGGCGAACTCGGCGAAGAACGTCTCGAAGATCGGCAGGTTGGCGGCGATCACTCCACGGTTGCGGGCGAAGATCGTCTCTCGCGACTTCACCGCGATCCTGGCCAGGATCTCGCTCGGTGCCGCGTTGCAGATGGAGGTGTAGTGCTTGGCACGTTCCAGCCGGCTCAGCAGCTCACGGTCGCGGCAGGCGATCCATCCGACCCGCAGTCCGGCCAGGCCATAGGCCTTGGACACGACGTTCAGCGACAGCGCGTTGCGAGAAAGGTCCGCGGCCTGCGGCAGGGTGCGCGCGGGGTCGAGCTCCAGCCCGCGGTAGACCTCGTCGCTGAACAGGTGGATTCCCCGCGCGTCGCACAGCTCCACCAGGCGGCGGAAGTCGGCCGCCGGGATCAGCTTCCCCGTCGGGTTGTTGGGGAAGTTCACCGAGACCACCCGCGTGTTGGGCCGCAGCGCCGCCTCGATCTTCTCGACGTCGAGGGCGAAATCCCGCTCGGCGTCGAGCGCCACCCCGGTGACCTCGCACAGCGACAGCGGGACCGTCTCGGCCGCCTGATAGTTCGGCGTGACCACGACGGCGTGGTCACCGGGGCCGAGCAGGACGCGCATCGCCAGGTAGATCCCCTCCTCCGCGCCGGCGAAGCACAGCACGTCCTCGGGCTGGACGCCGGTGTAGGTCGCCGCGATCGCCTCCCGCAGCCCCGGGTCGCCGAACGTCTGGGTGTAGCCCAGCCGCAGGTCCGCCCAGGCCCGGCGATCCTCCCGGTCGGCGAGTGCGAGCAACTCGGCCATCGACATGGTCTCCGCGTCCGAGGCGGTGAGATGGTGACGGGCGGTGAACTCCCATCGGGAGAAATAAGTCTCCAGCCTGAAATCGGGCAGGGTGGTCATGGTGTGCTCCTGAGGTCGGAGAGCAAGGTGTAAACGGTCGAACGGGACACCCTCAGGGCCCTGGCCACCACCGGCACGGCCCGCCGTACGCCGAACACGCCGAGCCGGTCGAGCTCGGCCAGCACGGCGAGTCGGTCCTCCCTGGTGAGCTGTTCCAGCGGGCGCTGCCGCTCGCGGACGAAGGCGCCCACGGTCTCGGCCACCAGTTCGGTCCAGTCGCGCTCGAACAAGGCCTCCGGCCGCTCGGTGACCGGAGCGGCGAAAGCGGAGAGCAGGGCGGCGGCCTGGTCCAGCGGGGTCCGGTCGACGTTGATGCAGAGCACGGCTGACGGGCGCCCCTCTGCGTCGGCGACGACCGCGCTCACCGAGGACAGCCGCCGGCCGTCGGCGAGCATCTTCTCGTAGGGCCCGTACACGCCTGACGGAGACGGGCTCAGCCGGTCGAGTTCGCCGAGCAGCGAGGGGTCACCGGGCTTCCGCGCGGACATCGGATTCCAGATCGCCAGCACCTCGTCCCGTTCCGGGTCGTGCAAGACGACTTCGGCGTGCGGAGCGAGCAGAGCGGCGATCGCGGCGCAGACAGGTGACCACTGCGCCACTCTCAGGTCGTTCACGCTTAGACACTATGTCCATTCTGGACTTTATGTCCAGGCGATCCGCATGCCCGACCTGAGGAGGGACGGCGGTGAACTCACTCCCGGCTCATGACCTGGGCTTACGACCCGATGGCAGGCCCGGTTTTCTACCGGGACCTCTCCGTCCAGCCGACGACGAAGTAGCCGACACCATAGGGGGCGTCGTCATAGAGGACCTCCCCGGCGAGGTCTTCCCCACCGGAGGAACTCCTCGCTCCCGCGAGGACCTGGAGCGCGGCACGGCCGGCGACCCACAGCTCGGCGGCTTCGCGAGGGTCGAGCTCCATGACCGCGGCACGGCCGAGGGCGCGGACGATCGCGGCGTTGTACGGCTCGGCGCGAGGATGCAGGTATCCCGGGGACTTCTCGGTGAGGCAGGCGGAGCCGTCGGCCATGACGAGCATCGCCACCCGATCCGGGGCGCCCGCCAGCCTGCCGCCGAGTGCCGCGCACGCCTCCGGAGAGGCGTCGAACGGCACGGCGTGGAATTCCGACGCGGCCAGGCCCTCCCTGTCCAGCAGCCAGCGTCCGACGGTCAGGGAGAGCGGCAGGACGGGCTCTCCGGTGCCGGCCCGGACGTCGACACCCCAGGGGGCCAGGCTTCCAGCGGCGTCCGCGCCGTAGGTTCCCGCCCGGTCGGCACCGCCGACCACCACGACCACGTCGGGCTCGGCGTCCCGCAGGACGCCTATCGCGGTGGCGCAGGCCGCCCGGAGCTCATCGAGCTCCGAGGCCGCGGCACCGGCCAGCTCGGGGACCAGAAGCGGAGGATGCGGGCACACGGCCACGGCGGCAAGCACCTCGCCAGACTAACGGAGTGCCCCGCCCGGAGCGCGATCGAGATCGAGATCGAGGCTGCCCCTGCTACCGCTCAGGGGCAGGTGGAGCAGCCCGAGGACTCCTTCTGGGGTGTCGGGGCCGGACGGCCGATCGAGGGCATGCCCAGCATGACCCCGGAGGTCGCGGACGCCGGAGTGGCCTGCCTCGCCTCCCAGGCGTCACCCGCGCGGGTGCGGCGGAGCTCCAGCACGGGCCCGTCGGCCACCAGGTGATGCGGTGCCGCATAGGTGACCTCGACGGTGACCATGTCACCGGGACGCGGGACCTCCGAACCGTTCCCGCCGGAGCTCGGCGTGCCGTGCCCGTCGTTCCCGTCTCGCGAGCTCGGCGTACTGCGCCCGTCGTTCCCACCTCGCGAGCTCGGCGTGAAGTGCACCAACCGGTTGTCGGGGGCACGGCCGGACATGCGGTGGGTCGCCTCGTCCTTGCGGCCCTCGCCCTCGGCCACCAGCACCTCGAGCGTCCGGCCGACCTGCTTGCGGTTCTCCTCCCAGGAGATCTCGTTCTGCAGGGCGACGAGCCGCTCGTAGCGCTCCTGCACGACCTCCTTGGGAATCTGGTCCTCCATGGTGGCGGCGGGCGTGCCGGGGCGGATGGAGTATTGGAACGTGAAGGCGTTGGCGAACCGCGACTCGCGCACCACGTCGAGCGTGGCCTGGAAGTCTTCCTCGGTCTCGCCGGGGAAGCCCACGATGATGTCGGTGGAGATGGCGGCGTCGGGCATGGCCGCGCGGACCCGCTCGATGATGCCCAGGTAGCGCTCGGCCCGGTAGGAGCGGCGCATCGCCTTGAGGATCCGGTCGGAGCCCGACTGCAGCGGCATGTGGAGCTGGTGCATCACGTTGGGCGTCTCCGCCATGGCCGCGATGACGTCGTCGGTGAAGGCCGCCGGGTGCGGGCTGGTGAAGCGGACCCGCTCCAGCCCGTCGATGTCGCCGCAGGCCCGCAGCAGCTTGCCGAAGGCGAGCCGGTCGCCGAACTCCACACCGTAGGTGTTGACGTTCTGGCCCAGGAGGGTGATCTCCAGCACTCCCTGGCCCACCAGCGTCCGCACCTCGTTGAGGATGTCACCGGGACGGCGGTCCTTCTCCTTGCCCCGCAGCGACGGCACGATGCAGAACGTGCAGGTGTTGTTGCAGCCGACCGAGATCGACACCCACGCGGCGTAGGCGGACTCCCGCTTGGTCGGCAGCGTGCTCGGGAAGGTCTCCAGGGACTCCTTGATCTCGACCTGGGCCTCCTGCTGGATGCGCGCCCGCTCCAGCAGCACCGGCAGCGAGCCGATGTTGTGGGTGCCGAACACCACGTCCACCCAGGGCGCCCTGCGGACGATCTCCCCCTGGTCCTTCTGCGCCAGGCAGCCGCCCACCGCGATCTGCATGCCCGGGTTGCTCACCTTCGAGGGACGCAGATGGCCGAGGTTGCCATAGAGCCGGTTGTCGGCGTTCTCCCGCACGGCACAGGTGTTGAACACGACCACGTCGGCCGTCTCCCCCTCGGACACCGGGACGTATCCCGCCTCCTCGAGAAGGCCCGACAGGCGCTCGGAGTCGTGCACGTTCATCTGGCACCCGTAGGTACGAACCTCGTACGTGCGGGCGCTCTCCACGGTGACAGTCATCTCAATAGACAAGGGTAGGCGCTCCGTCGGCCCCCGATGTACGGCTCACGCCGGCCGTACGACGAGTAATGAAACCATCACGCTCAGCGAAAGGCGTCGTTAAGGTGGGGCTCCAAAGCCGCGCAGGGACGAGATGTCACCGGCGGCGCGACGGCGATGCTCGCGCAGACCTCGAAGTCGCCGGCGAAAGCCAGGAAGCCACACAAGAAGGCGGCGCCGAGGTCGGCGACCCAAAGCAGGTCCACGTCGTCGCGGAAATCACCCTCGCGTCCACCGCCTCGACAGACCGGATCATCAAGCCTGCGAAGTATGCCGCGGCGGGCATCCCCCACTTCTGGCGCATTGAGATGAGACCGTTCCGCGGCCAGGGCAACGACGCGCTGCCGGTCGTCTTCACCTACACGCTTGACGAGAACGGCGAGTATCAGCTCGTCCACCGAGTCAGCGCGGGGATGACCGCCGACTTGACAGAACCCTTCAAGCTGAGGCTTGACCCGGCCGCCCTGGGCCGCATTTAACGTAAGCGGAATAAAATTTTACCCATCATGACCTTGCCGTGATCTGATCGGTACCGCAGGGTTAGCCCGAGGTGCCCTTTACAGCTTTACGTTGTGCTTCATGACGGAGAACGGGGACGCGACTCCTCTGGTCGTGCTTACGGATGTCAACAAGCATTTCGGCAGCCTGCACGTCCTGCGCGACATCAATCTGACGATCTCTCGTGGTGAGGTCGTCGTCGTCATCGGCCCTTCGGGTGGCGGCAAGTCGACCCTGTGCCGGACGATCAACCGGCTGGAGACGATAGACGACGGAACGATCACGTTTGACGGGAAGCCGCTCGCGGCGGAAGGCAAGACCCTGGCCAAACTCAGGTCCGAGGTCGGCATGGTGTTCCAGTCCTTCAACCTGTTCGCGCACAAGACGATCTTGGAGAATGTCACGCTCGGACCGGTCAAGGTCCGCGGTGTCGCCAAGGCGGAGGCCGAGCGGCGCGGCATGGAGTTGCTGGAACGGGTCGGGATCGGCGCCCAGGCGTCGAAGTATCCCGCACAGCTCTCGGGAGGCCAGCAGCAGCGCGTGGCCATCGCCCGCGCACTGGCCATGGACCCCAAGATGATCCTGTTCGATGAGCCGACCTCCGCGCTGGACCCCGAGATGGTCCAGGAGGTGCTCGACGTCATGATCGGACTTGCCGGCGAGGGCATGACGATGATGGTCGTCACCCACGAGATGGGCTTCGCCCGCCGCGCGGCACACCGGGTGGTGTTCATGGCCGAGGGCCAGATCGTCGAAGAGAACACTCCCGACGAGTTCTTCACCACCCCCCGGACCGACCGGGCTAAGGACTTCCTTTCCAAGATCCTTACGCACTGACGGCTCACTCCCCCTTTAAGGAAAGAAGAAGAGGTAGCAGGATGCGTGTACGTCGTATTGGAGCCGTAGTGATCGCGGCGGCGGCCGCGGCGGCCAGCCTGACCGCGTGCAGCGGCGGTGGCAGCGACAAGTTCGTGGTGGGCATCAAGATCGACCAGCCCGGCCTCGGACAGAAGCAGCCCGACGGCTCGTTCAAGGGTTTCGACGTCGACGTCGCGAGGTACGTCGCCAAGGAGCTTGGCTACACGGACGACAAGGTCGAGTTCAAGGAGGCCATTTCGGCCAACCGTGAGTCGTTCATCCAGCAGGGCCAGGTCAACATCGTGATCGCGACCTACTCGATCACCGACGACCGTAAGAAGAAGGTCGGCTTCGCCGGGCCGTACCTCGTCACCGGCCAGGACATCCTGACCCGCGCGGACGACACGTCGATCAACAGCGTCGACGACCTGAAGACGAAGAAGGTCTGCGGCGCCCAGGGCTCCGCCTCGCCCAAGCGCCTGGTCGAGAAGTTCGGCGACGCCTGGAAGTCCCAGTACCTCACCGAGCAGCAGGGCTACGGCGCCTGCCTGCCGCTGCTGGAGAACAAGCAGGTCGACGCCATCTCCACGGACGCGACGATCCTGGCCGGGTTCGCCACCCAGTCGCCCGGCAAGTTCCGCCTCGTCGGCAAGACCTTCTCCGAGGAGAAGTACGGCATCGGCGTGAAGCTGGACGACAAGGACACCCGCGAGAAGATCAACGCGGCCGTCGAGAAGATGTTCAAGGACGGCAGCTGGAAGAAGGCCGTCGACGCCAACTTCGGTGAGTTCGGCAAGTTCTTCGCGAACCCGCCGGCCGTCGAGCGTTACTGATCGGCCACAAGTCGGCCGGGGCGTGCGCACGCCCCGGCCGACGGCCATTGGAGGGATGAGTGCAGGCACTCTTCGACGAATTCCCGGTGATCCTGGGCGCCTTCTGGCTGACGATCCGGCTCACGCTCGCCAGCGGGTTAACGGCACTGATCCTCGGGACGATCCTCGCCGGGATGCGGGTCAGCCCGCTGCCCATCCTGCGCGGGATCGGCACGGCGTATGTGAACATCTTGCGGAACACCCCGCTGACCCTGGTGATCGTGTTCTGCGGGCTGGGCCTCGGCCTGGTCCTGGACGTCTCGTTCTCCACGAGCCTGTCCACCAACTACCTCTGGCTGTCCATCATCGGCCTGTCCGCCTACACGGCGGCGTTCGTCTGCGAGGCGATCCGGGCCGGGATCAACACGGTGCCGATCGGCCAGGCTGAGGCGGCCCGGGCCATCGGTCTCACCTTCTTCCAGAACCTGAGGCTGATCGTGCTGCCCCAGGCCCTGCGTGCGGTGATCGCCCCGCTGGGCAGCATCCTGATCGCGCTGACCAAGAACACCACGGTCGCCGCCGCCATCGGCGTCGGCGAGGCGTCCCTGACGATGAAGACGCTCTTCGAGGCGCACGGCGACGCGGTCATCCAGATCTTCTTCGGGTTCGCGCTGGGCTTCCTGGTGCTGACCCTGCCCACCGGGCTGCTGTTCACCTGGCTGTCCAAGCGCATGGCGGTGATCCGATGAGCACGATGACCGCCGAGCCGAAGAAGGTTCCCAAGCGCGCGAGCTCCGCCGAGCGGGTCAGCGTCCTCTACGACGCGCCCGGCCCCCGCGCGAGGATGCGCAACAACGTGCTCACGGTGCTGGTCATCCTCGCCGCGCTGTTCGCCGTCTACGCGATGGTGATCAAGCTGGACGAGAAGAACCAGCTCAGCGCCGACCTGTGGACCCCGTTCCTGCGGGGCGACGTGTGGGTCAACCTGATCCTGCCCGGCCTGTTCAACACGCTCGGCGCCGCGGTGGTCGCCGCGTTGATCGCGGTGCCGTTCGGGTTCGTCTTCGGCATCGGCCGG
The DNA here is from genome assembly GCF_042898655.1 of Streptosporangium sp. NPDC000396. NCBI lineage: Bacteria > Bacillati > Actinomycetota > Actinomycetes > Streptosporangiales > Streptosporangiaceae > Streptosporangium > Streptosporangium sp. NPDC000396. Next base: position 36,167 of record NZ_JBIAZA010000033.1, on the reverse strand, counting down.
CTGTCCGACCACGCCTGGATCCGCATTCCGTCGGGCGTCGTGGTCGAGTTCTTCCGGGCGATCCCGCTGCTCATCATGATCTTCGCGGTGATGTACGGCGGGAGCGCGGTCTTCGGGCTCACCGTGACCCCGTTCACGGCAGTGGTGACCGGCCTGGTCCTTTACAACGGGTCGGTGCTGGCGGAGATCGTGCGGGCGGGCATCCAGTCCATCCCGCGCGGCCAGACGGAGGCGGCGCTGGCGATCGGCCTGCGCAAGGGCCAGGTCATGCGGATGATCCTGCTGCCGCAGGGGGTCACCGCCATGATGCCGGCGATCGTCGCGCAGCTCATCGTCCTCCTCAAGGACACGGCGCTGGGATTCATCGTCTCGTTCGAGGACCTGCTGAACGCGGGGGCGCGCGTCCTGCCCTCCAACTTCAACAACATCATCCCCGCGGTGATCGTCATCGCGACCGTCTACATCATCATCAACCTGATCGTCGGCGCCTTCGCCACCTGGCTGGAGAAGCGCAGCCGTCGCAGCCGGAAGACCTCGGCCCGGCCGATCGCCCCGCCCGGAGCGGTCGTGTCGCCCGGCTCGGACACCATCTCCGCGGTGGACTGAGCCGGAAGAGCCACCGGTCGCGACGAGCCGACCGGGCTTCGCCGGAAGGCGGTCACCAGTCGCGGTGGCCGCCTTTCGGCGTCCGGGAACCCGGCTCGCTTGACGGACCGGGGCTCCCGGCCGAGGCCGGGTGGTTCGCGGTTCACCACCCCGCCCGGCGGCCGGAGGGTCTCCACTCCGCCACCCCATGCCCGAGGACGGCCGAAGGCAGCGATGGAACCGAAGTCAAAGTTTGTTCCATGTTCTTGTCCGCCCCGGGGAACGGGGCGCCCACGCGGTAGGTGCTTGGTGAGGCAGACATGAGGGATGAGCGCCATAACGACGACAGGCGGCGGGTTATCAGGCAGGATTGCGCCATGTCCCCCGAGCAGGTCACCCTGCCGTACGCCACCTGGCCGTCGCCGATATCCACCACCGGCGTCGCCCGCTCCGGGCTGCGCCTGGGATTCCCCACCGTGCTCGGCGAGGAGGCCTGGTGGACCGAGGACCGCCCCGCCGAGGGCGGCCGGACCACGATCATGCACCGGGGCACCGACGGCACGCACCACGAGCTGCTCTCCGCTCCGTGGAGCGCGAGGACCCGCGTCCACGAGTACGGCGGGCGGTCCTACGTGGTGGTTCCCGGCGATGGCGTGGTGTTCGCCAACCTCGCCGACCAGCGCCTCTATTTGCTGCTCCCCGGCGTGGAGCCGGAGCCGATCACGCCGGAGCCCGGCCTGGAGGCCGGGCTCCGCTACGCGGACATGGTCTTCCATGACGGGCAGGTCTGGTGCGTCCGGGAGCGGCATCACGACAACGGCAAGGTCAGCCGCTCGATCGTGTCGATTCCCCTGCACGGCGGGGCCGAGCCGCGCGAGCGGGTCAGCGGGAGCGACTTCTACGCCTGCCCCACGATCTCTCCCGACGGCGAGCACCTGGCCTACATCTGCTGGAACCATCCCCGCATGCCGTGGAACGGCACCGAGCTGCGGATCACGAAGCTGGCCGACGGCGCTTCATGGACGGTCAGCGGCGGATCCACCGAGTCGGTGCTCGCCCCGCAGTGGCGCGACGACCGGCGCCTCTACCTGATCTCCGATCGGTCAGGCTGGTGGAACCTCTACCAGGTCGGGATTTATGACGCTTCACTTCGAGCGCTCTGTCCGGTGGAGGAAGAGTTCTCCGGACCGCTGTGGCAGCTCGGCGGCAGGCCGTACCAGGTGCTGGCCGACGGGCGGGTCGCGGTCCTGCACGGGCAGGGAGACCTGCGGCTGGGCGTCCTCGACCCGGACAGCGGTGTGCTGACCGACCTTGAGGTGCCCTACGACGGCTGGGACCAGGCTCTGGCCTCGGACGGGCACGTGCTGACCGGGATCGGCTACGGCCCGTCGGCGCCCCGGTCGATCGTCCGGGTGGACACCGTGACCGGACGGGTCCATGAGCTCCGTCGCGACGTCGACGAACTGCCCGACATCGCCTACCTGCCGCTGCCGGAGATCGTGCGGATCGAGAGCCGGTTCGGCCGCGATGTGCACGCCTTCGTCTATCCGCCGTCGAACCCCGGGGTCACCGGCGACGGCGCCCCGCCGTACGTCGTGTTCGTTCACGGCGGCCCCACCGGGCGTGCCACCAGCGCGCTCGACCTGGAGAAGGCCTTCTTCACCAGCCGGGGCATCGGCGTGCTCGACGTCAACTACGGCGGCTCCACCGGCTACGGCCGCGCCTACCGCGACCGGCTGCGGGGCCAATGGGGCGTGGTCGACGTCGAAGACTCGATCGCCGCCGCAGAATGGCTGGCCGCACAAGGGCTGGCGGACCCGGAACGGATCGCGATCCGGGGTGGCAGCGCGGGCGGCTGGACGGTCATGGCGGCCTGCTGCGTGTCCGACACGTTCGCCGGCGGCGTCTCCTACTACGGCGTGAGCTCCCTTTCCTCGTTCATCGCCACCACCCATGACTTCGAGTCCCGCTACATCGAGTGGCTGGTGGGCCCGGAGGACTCCGCCCTGTACGGCGCGCGCGAGCCCCTTGGCCAGGCCGCGGGAGTGAGCTGTCCCATGCTGCTCCTCCAGGGGCTTTCCGACCCGGTGGTCCCCCCGGCCCAGTCACAGGCCTTCGCCGACGCCCTCGCCGAACGCGGGGTTTCCTGCACCTACCTCACCTTCGAAGGAGAGGCCCACGGCTTCCGCCGCGCTGAGACCCGCAGCGCGGCCCTGGCCACCGAGCTCGCCTTCTACCAGCAGATCTTCCGCGCCTAGTGGTGCCCCCTGACCGGTGACGTTCGCCGGGACGGTGTGTTCGGCTGTGTAGCCGGTGGCGGGGTGTCCGAAGGCGAGGCGTCCCGCAGAGACCGGCCTGTACGGCCACCGCGGGATGCTGCGATCTCAGCGCGGGTGATAGTTGAGCCTCCCGAGGGGCCAGTCCGTGGACAGCCAGGCCGCCACGGCTTCATACAAGGGCGCGTCCAGCTCCGCTCGGTCGGCCCGGACCCAGGAGGCCACGTCGGTGTCATGGTCGTCGCTACGGGAGGGATAGATGTAGACGCATCCGATCACCTCGCCGCCGACCGTCTCAAGGACGGTGTAGGTGAATCCGCGGCGCTGAGCGAAGTCGTTCGCATGACGCCGCAGGTCGGCGAGATTCGCCTCCAGGGTCATTCCAGCCGAGGGAGGCCATCCTCGGTCCTGGAAGCCCGGGGTCGCGCGAATGTGCTCGATACTGCTGGTCCAGGCGGCGTGGTCGGCAGCGTTGTGCCGGGGTCCCAGGGGTTCCAGGCGGAACTGTGGGGTGACCAGGTCCGGGGGGACGGCGAAGTCGTCGGGAACGAGGGCACGGTTGTTCATGAAGCCGAGGCTATGGGGCTGAGCTCACGGGTTGCATCTGGATTGATCACGCCGCTCGCCCGGCTCGCATTTAACCGACCCGTCTACCACCTCGACCAGCAACCCGGTGAACGTCATTGGCCAGAGCACCAGGTGTGCTGTCCCGGCAGGCTGGTGACATGGCCGGCCGGGGTATGGCCGCCGATGCCGACGTGGGGTCGGTGATGGCTGTGCCAATCCAGCCAGCCGGGGAATGCGGCCTGGCGCTCGGCTTTTGAGGTGTAGGGCCGGTGGTAGGCCCATTCCTCCAGCAGGGTGTGGTGGAAGCTAGCAGGGTGTGGTGGAAGCGTTCGACCTTGCCGTTGATCTGAGGCCGCCAGGGGTGGGTCCGGCGGGGCGCGGTGAGAAGCCATGGCGAAGCCTGGCGATCGTCCGATGGCCCGCCGGCGGGTCTCAGCGGGCGAATTCGGTGGCGCGAGACTCCCGGACGACCGTGACGCGGATCTGACCGGGGTAGGTGAGCTCCTCCTCGACCTGCTTGGCGACGTCTCGGGCGATCACCTGGGCCTGGATGTCGTCGACCGCGTCGGGCTTCACCATGACCCGCACCTCCCGGCCTGCCTGCATGGCGAAGACCTTCTCGACGCCCTCGTAGGAGGTGGCGATCTCTTCCAGGCGCTCCAGCCGCTTGACGTAGGCCTCCAGCGATTCTCGGCGGGCGCCCGGCCGACCACCGCTGATCGCGTCGGCGGCCTGGGTGAGGACGGCCTCCACGGTCTTGACCTCGACCTCGTTGTGGTGTGCCTCGATCGCGTGGACGACGTCCTCGTGCTCGCCGTACCGTCTGGCGATCTCGGCGCCGATGAGCGCGTGGCTGCCCTCGACCTCGTGGGTGAGGGCCTTGCCGATGTCGTGCAGAAGCGTGCACCGCTTGAGCAGCATCGGGTCGAGCCGCAGCTCGGCCGCCATGATCCCGGCGACGTGGGCCGACTCGATGAGATGGCCGAGCACGTTCTGGCCGTATGAGGTGCGGTAGCGGAGCTGACCGAGCAGAGTGATCAACTCGGGGTGCATGTCGGTGATGCCCAGCTCCACCAGGGCGTCCTCGCCTGCGCGCACACACAGGTCCTGCACCTCGGCCTTGCTGCGCTCGTGAGCCTCCTCGATGCGCTGGGGATGGATGCGCCCGTCGAGGACGAGCTTCTCCAGCGTCAGCCGGGCGGTCTCGCGGCGGACCGGGTCGAAGCACGACAGCAGCACCGCCTCGGGCGTGTCGTCGATGATCAGATTGACCCCGGTGGTCGACTCGAAGGCACGGATGTTACGGCCCTCACGACCGATGATGCGCCCCTTCATCTCGTCGCCGGGCAGGTGCAGGACGCTGACCACGGATTCGGCGGTCTGTTCGGTGGCCACGCGCTGAACCGCCAATGTGACGATCTTGGTGGCCCGCTTCTCCCCCTCCTTGCGGGCCTGGCTCTCGATCTCGCGGACGATCAGCGCGGCCTCGCGCTTGGCCTGGTTCTCGATCTCCCTGACCAGCTCGGACTTGGCCTGCTCGCTGGTCAGCCCGGCCACCCGCTCCAGGACGGCCTTGCGCTCCTGGGAGACCCGGTCGAGGTGCTCGCGGCGGTCGGCCAGCTCGGTCTCGGTCTCGGCGAGCTTGCGCGCCCGATCGACCTGACGCCTGGCCTCTTCGTCAAGACGCTGCTCCCGCTCGGCCAGCCGGTTCTCTCTGCGCTCAAGGTCGGAGCGGAGCTCCTTGAGCTCGTATTTCAGCACCCGGCTCTCCGTCTCGGCCTCCTTGCGCAGTTCCGCGGCGGACTCGACGGCGGCCTCGGCCTTGCGCAGGACCTCTCCGGCGTCGTCCTCCGCCTTGGTGCGAATCTCCACGGCCTCACGCCTGGCCGCTTCGAGCTCGGACTGGATCTCGGCCATCTGCTCGGGGGAAGGACCGCTCACCCTGCCACCCGCTCCACCGGTGCGACGCAGCAGCACGATCAGCGCGGCTATCGTCACCACGGCAAGAATCACAACCGCCCCTGCCAATGCGACGACCACAACCGGATCCATGCGCGCCCCACCCTCCTCGCATCGCAAATATCAAACACGCGAAGGGTCACACGCACGGCGCGGAAAGCCCAAGCGGTGGCACCACCGGGGCAGGTGTCAACCCAGGACCGACACTGACCGGCCGGTCACGCCGACACACCACCTGGCCGCATCCGCCAAGCCTGCTCGTCCGTAATTCACCGTTATGACAATCCGCGCAGCGCGGAGTAACTCCTCACTGCCGTCGAGGTTAAGCGTCAAAGAGGTAACGGGCAAGCAAAGCCCTACTAGGAGCTATCTAAACATGAGAAGGCGGTGTTTCTTTCCGCATTTGCCCTGTCGAGACGGGGGCGGGCGTCGCCGCTCGACCCTCCTGGAGAGCCCAGGATCTAGGCCCTTTTGGGACAAGCCCCCGCCCTCAGGACAGCGTCGACACAAATAATCTCAGCGTGGTTGAACTAGTCGTCTGGGTAATCAAAATCTGCCGAGAAACCGGGATTTTCTTCCTCTTCGCTCTCAAGCGCCTCACGAATCACACGAAAGGCCAGGCCGGGACCATATCCCTTCCGGGCGAGCATGCCGGCCAGCCTCCGGGTCCTGGTAGCGGGCTCAAGACCGCGGGTGGAGGAAAGCTTGCGCGCCACGAGCCTGCGTGCCGTCTCCACCTCCTGCTCGGGGTCGAGCTGGTCCATCGCCTCCTTCACCGTGTCTTCGTCCACGCCTCGGTGACGAAGCTCCGACGCCAGGGCCCCCCGGGCGAGACCGCGCCCGGTGTGACGAGAGCTCACCCATGCCGCGGCGAACGCCTTGTCGTCGATGAGCCCGACCTCGGAGAACCGCTCAAGCACGGCCTCGGCCGCCTCCTCGGGCACCTCACGCTTGCGCAGCGCCTCGGCGAGTTGAGCCCGGGTGCGCGGCGCCATGGTCAGCAACCGCAGGCAGATCGCCCTCGCCACAGCCTGTGGATCGGCGGCGGGCCCCCGGCTCGCCAGAGAGCCCTCGGCCGGTCCGTCGGGCAGGCTCCCCGGAGAACTCCTCCGCGACCGCCTGTCGCCACGCCGGGCCCCACGAGCACCCCGGCCTCCCGGCCCCTCGCCAGAGCGCTCTCCCGGCTCCCCCCAGAAGCCGTCATCCCGGGCGGACTCGCCGCCCGTCCTGTCTTCCCAGGCGAGCTCGCCGCCCGTCGCGGAGTCGTCACCCGCCATGGAGCCGTCACCCGTCGCGGAGCCGTCACCCCGGATAGGGCCGCCGTTTCCGGCGGAGACGAACGCATCCCAAGCACCCGGCTGCCCGGCACGTGACCGGTCCCTGCGTGAACGCCGCGATCGGCCGCCCCCTCGGCTGCCCGTCTCGGAGGGTCCGGCCTCCGGCACGTCGGGCCAGGCACCCCAGTCCCTCGGCCCGGCCGCGTCGGCCGGACCGGAGTCAGGTCCCGTCTTCATCGATCAACCCGGGTCAGACGTCACCCGGCTTGGGGGTGGCCGCCTTGGACCCACGACCGGACGGGGCGGGAGAGGAAGCCGGAGCGGCGGGCGGCGGGGTGGCCGGGCTGTCGAGGCGCGGGCCGATGCCGAGCTTCTCCTTGATCTTCTTCTCGATCTCGTTGGCCATGTCGGGGTGGTTCTTCAGGAAGTTGCGGGCGTTCTCCTTGCCCTGGCCGAGCTGGTCGCCCTCGTAGGTGTACCAGGCGCCGGACTTGCGGACGAAGCCGTGCTCGACACCCATGTCGATCAGGCCGCCCTCGCGGGAGATGCCGACCCCGTAGAGGATGTCGAAGTCGGCCACGCGGAAGGGCGGAGCCATCTTGTTCTTGACGACCTTCACCCGGGTGCGGTTGCCGACCGCCTCGGTGCCGTCCTTGAGCGTCTCGATGCGGCGGATGTCGAGACGGACCGAGGCGTAGAACTTCAGCGCCTTTCCACCGGTCGTGGTCTCGGGCGAGCCGAACATGACGCCGATCTTCTCGCGGAGCTGGTTGATGAAGATCGCGGTGGTGCCGGTGCTGTTGAGCGCGCCGGCGACCTTGCGCAGGGCTTGGGACATCAGGCGGGCCTGGAGGCCGACGTGGCTGTCGCCCATCTCGCCCTCGATCTCGGCCTTGGGCACCAGGGCCGCGACCGAGTCGATGACCAGCAGATCGACGGCGCCGGACCGGATCAGCATGTCGGCGATCTCCAGCGCCTGCTCACCGGTGTCGGGCTGGGAGACGAGCAGCGCGTCGGTGTCGACACCCAGCTTCTTGGCGTATTCCGGGTCGAGAGCGTGCTCGGCGTCGATGAACGCCGCGATGCCGCCGCTCCGCTGCGCGTTGGCCACCGCGTGCAGCGCGACGGTGGTCTTACCGGAGGACTCGGGACCGTAGATCTCGACGATGCGGCCGCGCGGGAACCCGCCGATGCCGAGGGCGACGTCGAGCGCGATGGAACTGGTCGGAATCACTTCGATGGGCGCGCGGGCCTCGTCGCCGAGGCGCATGACGGAGCCCTTGCCGAATTGCCGCTCGATCTGGGCGAGCGCGGTCTCGAGGGCCTTCTCGCGGTCGTTAGCTGCCATGGGAGCCCCTTGGAGGGTCGCGGGTTGGATCGGTTGCCAGAAAGCTACGGGGTGCGACCGACAATTTTCTGGAAGAGCACGCCATGAGTGGCGGCGCGTCCAATATAGCCGAACGACTGTTCGATCGTAGCTCAGCGACATCGCGTGTTCCCGGCCGACACGCACCCCGGAGGAGCGCGGGCCCCATCCCGGGGGCGACGTTCCCCGGCATTCCACCGGATCCGTTGCGGCCGTACCGACCTGCGGGAATGCCGAGGGAAAACAGTCCCTGAGGTATCCGAGGCGCCTGTCACGTACACCCGGCGACGTCTGTCTCATCTCGAGTCCCTGGCGGCCGAGCCGCCCTCCCGGGGACTTGTCGGTCGCATGCTCGAGGGCGACGGTCGCCTGCCCTGGGTGTGGCATCCGGGCAGCGGGAGACAGACGATCGTCTTCGCCACCCCGGTCAGGAGCGGCCGGCTCTTCCTGTGGTCGTCGCACGGTCAGGAGAGCACCGGGAATCCCGGGCACTCGGCCGAAATGATCAAGGAGTTACCGGACGGCGCATCCCAGCCCTAAGCACGTCCTGTGACTTTTCCCCACGACACCGGACCGATCAGCCGGACGCACCGCGACGCCAGGGCGAAAGCTCGTGACGGGGGTCATGGCCGACGAGAGGCCCGGGGCTCTCAGCGCAGCGAGCCGGTGACGTCGGCCACCCGGCACACCGCCCCCCAGACCTCCTTGGCGGCGATGCCGTCGGCCAGCGCCTGGTTGACGGTCCGCCCGCCCAGGTCGGCGATGACGTAGTCACGGGCCCACGACTCGGCGTATGGATCACCGAAGTGCAGTTTCATACGGTTCCAGAAATCCGACAGGCGCATCTTCCTAGTCTGGCACCTTCCTCAGCCCCAAAGGCCGGGGCTTCCCGGCCATGGCCGGGTGGTTCACGAGTTCACGACCGCCCCGGTTACCGGAAGGCTCTCCGCGCCGCCGCTCCACACCCTCGGAGCGGCCGGCCGCGTCCCCAACCTCACGGGTCAGTACGTCCGGGAGACGTCCGCATCCATAAGGGGCCCACACCCGGGAGGCGCTCACGCCCGGGAGACCTCAGAGAACGCGGGAGCCGTACATCTCGCCGAGCGCGTCGGCGAGCAGTTCCAGCCGGACCCCGTCGGGATCTCTGAAGTAGATCGAGGCGCCGCCCTCGATCTGATGCGGCACACCCGCGGCCTCCAGCTTTCCCCTCAGCCGCTCCCAGGTCGACGGGTCCACCGACAGGGCGATGTGGTGGAGCCCGCCGAGAACCTCCTTGTAGGGGCCGAGGTCCAGGCCTGGGAAGTCGAAGAAGGCGAGCAGGTTGCCGTTTCCGATGTCGAAGAAGAAGTGGTTCGATCCCCGGTAGTCGCGGTTCTCGATGATCTCCGTGAGAGGGAACTCCAGAAGATCCTGGTAGAAGGCGATCGTCGCCTCGACGTCGGAGGAGATCAGCGCGAAGTGGTGCAGCCCCCTCGCGCTGCTCGGCGGGCGGTGCTCCCTCAGGTGCTCTGCCTTGATCCGCTCACGCGCCTTCTCGACGGCCGGATAGTCGATGCTCATCGATGGCTCACCGCTCACTGCGTCAGGTGGTCGTCTGAGCTCTATCTCCGTCTCGTCACGGGATGAACCTTTCCTCGCCGTCACGCCATGGTGGCCAGGATCTCCTCCACGATCTCCATCGAGGTGTCGGGGTGCAGGAAGGCGAACCTCGCGACGGTCTCCCCCTCCCAGCCGGTCGGTGTGACGAAACCGATCTGCCCGGCGAGCAGTCGCTCGGACCAGTCGTAGTAGTCCTTGTCCGTCCATCCGGTACGCCGGAACAGCACGGCCGACAGCTCCGGCTCGCGGATCAGCTCCAGGTGTCCGGTGCGGCGGATCAGTTCGGCGGTCTCGCGGGCGAGGGTCAGGCCCTTCTCGACGGCCTCGGTGTAGGCCTCGGTGCCGTTCACCGCCAGGGAGAACCAGAGCGGCAGGCCGCGGGCTCGCCGGGTCAGGTGGTAGGCGTAGTCGGTGGGGTTCCACTCGTCGCCCTCGGTGTGCAGGACATCGAGATAGGAGGCGTCCTGGGTGTGCACCGCACGGGCCAGGCGGGGGTCGCGATAGAGCAGGGCCGCGCAGTCGAAGGGCGCGAACAGCCATTTGTGCGGGTCGACGACGAAGGAGTCGGCGTGCTCGATGCCCGCGTAGCGGTGGCGGATCGAGGGGGCGAACAGCCCGGCGCCGCCGTACGCGCCGTCCACGTGGAACCAGAGGTCGCGCTCACGGGCGACCTCGGCGACTCCGGCGAGGTCGTCGACGATCCCGGCGTTGGTGGTGCCCGAGGTCGCGACCACGGCGATCACGTTGGAGGGGTCGGGGTCGGCGGCCAGGGCCGCGCGCAGGGCCGCGCCGGTGAGGCGGTGGTCCGCGGAGGGGACGACGAGGGCGTCCACGTCCATGATCCGCAGGGTGTTGGAGATCGAGGAGTGCGCCTGGTCACTGACCGCGACGCGCAGGCGGCCCTCCGGGCGCCGGGACCGGGCCGTGTCGCGGGCCACGACGAGCGCGGACAGGTTGCCCGCCGAGCCACCCGAGACGAAGCAGCCTCCCGCGGTCTTCGGCATGCCCGCCTTGTCGGCGAGCAGGCGGAGCACCTGATTCTCGGCGGCGATCGCGCCGGAGGCCTCAAGCCACGAGATGCCCTGGAGCGAGGCGCAGGAGACGACCATGTCGAACAGCAGGGCGGCCTTGGTCGGGGCGTTCGGAATGAACGACAGGAACCTGGGGCTGTCGGCGGAGATGACCGCCGGGGCCAGTTGCGTCGCGTAGACGTCCAGGACCTTCTCGGGGTCGGTGCCTCCGGGAGTGATGAGCCCGGCCAGGGCCGCGTCGAGCTTGTCCTTCACCCCGGGGTGGTCGAGGGGAACGGGATCAAGCGAAAGCCGCTCCTTCATGTAGGAGAAGACCAGGTTCGTCAGGCGCTCGTCGTAGCTGTGCACTCGTGCAGTATGCGGACAAAACAGTTAAAAAGGGTAATAGACATTTTGGACACCTTTAGGTGATGTTTGCTCCCACCCGTATGGGCCTCGCCCCCGTCGGCGGATTCTGTCGGTGGGGCGATGCACTATGGACCCCGTGACCGGATCAGCGCTCGACCACTTCAGCCCCGTGACCAGAGGCTGGTTCACCGGGGCCTTCGCCTCGCCCACCGCCGCCCAGCGGGAGGCGTGGGCGTCGATCGCCCGGGGAGACAACACCCTGGTGGTCGCGCCCACGGGGTCGGGCAAGACGCTGGCCGCGTTTCTGTGGTCACTCGACCGGCTGGCCGCCGAGCGCTCGGCCGTAACCGGCGATCCCGTCGCAATCGGCGACCTGGCCGGGAAGGCGGCGGGCGGCGCGGGGAGGCGGAAGCCCTCGCGAAAGGGCGACGCGCCCGCCGGACGCTGCCGGGTCCTCTACGTGTCACCGCTCAAAGCCCTGGCGGTGGACGTCGAGCGCAACCTCCGAGCTCCGCTGGCCGGGCTGAAGCAGACCGCGCGGCGGCTCGGGCTGCCGGTGCCGGAGATCTCGGTGGCGATCCGGTCGGGCGACACCTCACCGGAGGAGCGGCGGCGCTTCGCGGCCAAGCCGTCCGACATCCTCATCACGACACCCGAGTCGTTGTTCCTGTTGCTGACCAGCCAGGCCCGCGAGGCGTTGCGGGGCGTGGAGACGGTCATCGTCGACGAGGTGCACGCGGTCGCGGCCACCAAGCGCGGCGCGCACCTGGCACTCAGCCTGGAGCGCCTGGACTCCCTGCTGGCCCGGCCCGCGCAGCGCATCGGCCTGTCGGCGACCGTGCGGCCGGTGCAGGAGGTGGCCGCCTTCCTCGGCGGCCCACGCCCGGCGGCCGTGGTCCAGCCGCCCTCGGAGAAGGTCATCGAGGTCGACGTGGTCGTCCCGATCGAGGACATGACCGAGCTCGACAACGCTCCGCGGCCCGTTCCCTCCGATGACGACGACCGGTGGCTGACCGAGCCTCCGGCCCGGCGGTCCATCTGGCCGCACGTCGAGGAGCGGTTGTTCGACCTGATCGGCGACCACCGCTCGACGATCGTGTTCGCCAACTCCCGGCGGCTGGCCGAGCGGCTGAGCACCCGCCTCAACGAGCTGGCGTGGGAGCGCCGGGCCGGCGACACGGAGCCGGCGGAGCCGGTGCACTGGGCGGAGGGGTTTCCGGGACCACCGGCCTCCCTGTCCACCCCCGCGGCGATGATGGCGCAGGCGGGCGCCTCCAAAGGAGTGGTCCCGGAGATCGTGCGGGCGCACCACGGGTCTGTGTCGAAACAGGAGCGCTCCCAGATCGAGGAGGCGCTCAAGTCCGGGCGGCTGCCCGCCGTGGTCGCGACCTCCAGCCTGGAGCTCGGCATCGACATGGGCTCGGTGGATCTGGTCGCCTGCGTGGAGTCCCCACCGAGCGTGGCCAGTGGCCTGCAGCGGATCGGCCGGGCCGGGCACCAGGTGGGAGCGGTCTCGCGTGGCGTGATCTTCCCCAAATACCGGGGTGATCTGGTCCAGACCGCCGTGGTCGCCGAGCGCATGAGAAGCGGGGAGATCGAGGAGCTTCACTGCCCGCGCAACCCGCTCGACGTGCTCGCCCAGCAGATCGTGGCGATGACCGCGCTGGACGAGTGGACGGTGGACGAGCTGGAGACCGTGGTACGGCGCGCCGCGCCGTACCGGACGTTGCCCCGCGGCGCGCTTGAGGCGACACTCGACATGCTCGCCGGGCGCTACCCGAGCGAGGAGTTCGCCGAATTGCGCCCGCGCATCGTGTGGGACCGGGTCACCGGCACCCTGCGGGGGCGGCCGGGGGCCCAGCGGCTGGCCGTGACCAACGGCGGCACGATCCCCGACCGGGGGCTGTTCGGTGTCTTCCTAGTCGGGGAGAAGGCCTCCCGGGTGGGCGAGCTCGACGAGGAGATGGTCTACGAGTCCCGGGCCGGTGACGTGTTCGTGCTGGGCGCCACCTCCTGGCGGATCGAGGACATCACGGCCGACCGGGTGCTGGTCTCCCCCGCACCCGGGCAGCCGGGCAAACTGCCGTTCTGGCACGGCGACAGCGCGGGCCGCCCGGCGGAGCTGGGCCGGGCGATCGGCGCGTTCCTCCGGGAGATGTCCGCCGCCGGAGCCGACTCCGGAGCGAGGCCGGGCACCGCCAGGCGGGAAGATCCGGCACCCGGCGGAGCGAGGCCGGGCGCCGTCAGGCGGGGAGATCCGGCACACGACGGCGTGCGGCCGGGCCCGGCCGGACGGCGGGCCCCGGAGCGCGACGGCACGAACCCGGGCCCCGCGGAAGAGGCCGATCCGGCGCGGAAGCGTGCGCTGGAGCGGATCAGGGCGGCGGGACTCGATGAGTTCGCCGCGGTCAACCTGCTGTCCTATCTGGCCGAGCAGCGAGAGGCCACCGGATACGTCCCCGACGACCGGACGCTGGTGGTCGAACGGTTCCACGACGAGCTGGGCGACTGGCGGGTCGTGGTGCACTCGCCGTACGGAGCCCGGGTGCACGCGCCGTGGGCCCTGGCGATCGGGCGGCGGCTGCGGGAGCGCTACGGGACCGACGTCCAGGCCGTGCACTCCGACGACGGGATCGTGCTGCGCATCCCCGACACGCTCTCCGGTCCCCCGACGGACCTCGCGGTCTTCGACGCCGAGGAGATCGAGCGGATCGTCACCGAGGAACTCGGCGGTTCGGCACTGTTCGCGGCACGGTTCCGAGAGTGCGCGGGGCGGTCCCTGTTGCTGCCGCGCCGTACGCCGGGCAAGCGCACCCCCCTGTGGCAGCAGCGCCAGCGGGCCTCGCACCTGCTCAACGTGGCCAGCCGGTACGGATCGTTTCCGGTCGTGCTGGAGACGATGCGTGAGTGCCTGCAGGACGTGTTCGACGTGCCGGGGCTGGTCCAGCTCATGCGGGACATCGCGGCGCGGCGCGTGCGGCTGGTCGAGGTCGAGACCGGCCAGGCGTCGCCGTTCGCGGCGTCGTTGCTGTTCAACTACATCGGCGCGTTCATGTACGAAGGGGACGCCCCTCTCGCCGAGCGCCGCGCCCAGGCGCTCGCGCTCGACACGAGCCTGCTGGCCGAGCTGCTGGGCCAGGCGGACCTGCGCGAGCTGCTCGACCCCGATGTGATCGCCGACACCGAGCGTGAGCTGGCCCGGCTGGACCGGCCGCTCCGCGACGCCGAGGACCTGGCCGACCTGCTCCGTTCGCACGGTCCCCTGGTCGCGGCCGACGTGAGCCTGCGCGAGGGCGATCCGGCGTGGCTGGCCGATCTGGAGAGCGCCCGGCGGGCGATCAGGGTGCGGGTGGCCGGGCAGGAGCAGTGGGCGGCGATCGAGGACGCCGCCCGGCTGCGTGACGCGCTCGGTGTGCCGTTGCCGGTGGGGCTGCCGCACGCGTTCCTGGAGCCGGTGGACGACCCGCTGGGCGACCTGATCGCCAGGCACGCCCGCACGCGCACCCCGTTCCCGGCGAGCACGGCCGCCGCCAGGTTCGGCCTCGGCACCGCGGTCGTCGCCGACACGCTGCGCCGCCTGGCCGCCTCGGGCCGGGTGGTGAACGGGGAGTTCAGGCCGGGCGGCCGGGGAGAGGAGTGGTGCGACGCCGGGGTGCTGCGGATGTTGCGCCGCAGATCCCTGGCCCGGCTCCGCAAGGAGGTGGAGCCGGTCTCGCCCGAGGCTCTGGCCGCCTTCGCGCCTTCCTGGCACGGCATCAGCGGCTCCCCGCAGAAGGGCAGGCCACCGATCGACGCGCTGGTGGGCGCGATCGAGCAGTTGCAGGGCGCCGCGGTGCCCGCCTCGGCGCTGGAGACTCTCGTCCTGCCCTCGCGGGTGCCCGGATACGACCCGTCTCTGCTTGATGAGCTGACGGCCTCGGGCGAGGTCATCTGGGCCGGACAGGGCTCGCTGCCGGGCGGAGACGGCTGGGTCGCGCTGTATTTCGCGGACACCGCTCCTCTGCTGATGCCCGACCCGCTTGAGATCACCATGACCCCGGTGCACGAGAGGATCCTTGAGGTCCTCGGTGGTGGAGGCGCCCTGTTCTTCCGCGAGCTGGCGGACCGCGTCGGCGCTCTCATGACCGGCTCGGTCACCGACGACCGGGTGCTGGCCGCCGCCGTCTGGGATCTGGTGTGGGCGGGGCGCATCACCGGTGACACGCTCGCGCCGCTGCGGGTCACACTCGGCACCGGGCGTCCCGCACACCGCCCGGCCACGACGCGCAGACGCCGGGCGGTGCTGCCCACCCGGAGCGGCCCGCCGACCGTGAGCGGGCGCTGGTGGCTGCTGCCCGCACCGGCCGGCGACGCGACCCAGCGGGCCCACGCCCAGGCCGAGGCGCTGCTGGAGCGGCACGGCGTGGTGACCCGGGGCGCGGTCACCGCCGAGCGGCTGCCCGGCGGGTTCGCCGCGGTCTATCCGGTGCTGCGCGCCTTCGAGGAGAGCGGACGATGCCGCCGGGGCTACTTCGTCGAGGGCCTGGGCGGCGCCCAGTTCGCCCTCCCCGGCGCGGTCGACCGCATGCGCGCGGCCTCCACGGCGCCGGGGACCGCGTCACCCGGCCTCGACCCGTGGAGCACCCGCGGGCCGGGGGAAGACGCACGGCGAGCCGTGGTGCTGGCCGCGGCCGATCCGGCCAACCCGTACGGCGCCGCCCTGCCGTGGCCCGCTCACCCCGGAGACGTGTCCCACAAGCCCGGCCGCAAGGCGGGCTCCCTGGTGGTGCTCGTGGACGGGCGTCTGGTGCTCTACGTCGAACGCGGTGGCAAGACCTTGCTGTCCTTCACCGATGACGACGCCCTCCGGCCCGCCGTGGACGCCCTGGCGCTGGCCGTACGCGATGGTGCCCTCGGCAAGCTGACCGTGGAGCGCGCGGACGGCGTGGCCGTCAACGACTCTCCCCTGGCCGCCGCCCTGGAGGCCGCCGGATTCCACCCGACCCCGAGGGGTTTGCGCCTGCGCGCGTAGACCGGCGTTCACCCACTGGGTTCAGGCGGAGTACCCGAGGGGTCCGCGCCTGCGCGCGTACCCCCTCACCGGGCAGGCCTTTTCGACCGGCGTGACACCTGCCCTTCCTCCTCGGCGGTCGCCACGACACCTGGCTGCCGATCTCCGGCAAAGTCGGCCAGACCAGATGGCCCGATCACCGCGACCGCTTTAAGGTCAACCGAAAATCAGCCCATTTACCGGGGAAGTCGCATCGCGGCCGTCACAGGACGGCCGAACGGTTCGATCTCGCCACTGGGCGCGACGGTTCCGGGATAATCGCCGGTAAAGCAGGTCATACAGGGAACCATTCCGTCCAGATGGCCATATGCCGGGGCCCCGAGCAGGTTCCCGAACGGCGTTTACCTGATGCCCTTATCGGCCTTCTTGCCGATTTCGGGCAGCGCGAAAATCGGCGACCGATGACCCCTGCGAACGGCCATGACGTGCACGAAGAAGGCTCGGAGCGCGTTTTCTTCCTGCTGTTCTTCACGGGCTCCCCAGACGGGGCAACCCCCCTCTCACCGCGACCTCCAGCAGCCTCCAAGTGGGTCGCAAGAGTGCCCGCATAAAACGGCATGGAATCACGATCCCTCTGCCAGACCTACGCATATCCAACGCTTTTGGAGGCATTTCGTGCTGACAGTTCCCGACTTGGTCGCCGCATGGGCGGTGATGACTCCCGAGTCGATCGCGGTCCGCCAGGACGGCCGCGAGCTCAGCTATGGAGAGTTGCTCGACCAGGCCGACCGGCTGACCAGGCGACTACGCGCCACGGGGGCCGGGCCCGACCGGGTGGTCGCGGTGCGGTGCGGACGCTCGATCGAGTTCGTGGTCGCGGCGCTGGCGGTGCTGCGTGCCGGGGCGGCATACCTGCCGCTCGATCCGATGTATCCGGTGCTCCGCCAGGAGTTCATGCTGGCCGACGCCGACGTGCTGACCGTGCTGGAAGGCACGGAACTGAGCGCGGCATCGGATGAGGAGCCGGACGAGGACCCGCCGCCGGTCGCCCCCGGTCCCGAACAGCTCGCCTACGTCATCTACACCTCCGGCTCGACCGGCACCCCGAAGGGGGTGGCGGTGCCCCACGCCGGCCTGACCAATCTGATCGGCTGGCACCATCGTGAGTTCGGCGTCACCGCGGCCGACCGGTGCGCCCAGGTGGCGAGCGTCGGCTTCGACTCCTCGGCCTGGGAGATCTGGGGAACCCTGACGGCGGGCGCGACCCTGGTGATCCCCGACGCCGCGGCCAGGCGATCCCCGGCCCGGCTGCGTGACCTGTTCGTGAGCGAACGAATCACGATCTCCTGGGTTCCGACGGCGATGGCCACCGAGCTCGTACGGCTGGGCTGGCCCTCGGGCACCGCCCTGCGCACGCTGCTCACCGGCGGGGAGCAACTGCTGGTCCGCCCGCCGGAAGGGCTGCCGTTCACGCTGGTGAACACCTACGGCCCGACCGAGACGACGGTGACGGCCACCGCAGGTGCGGTCGCCCCGGGCGTCGGCGTGCCGACCATCGGGCGGCCGATCGATGGGACCACCGCGACCGTCGTCGACCCGCACGGCGCGCCGGTGCCTGACGGCCAGGTCGGCGAGCTGTATCTGGGCGGGATCGGGCTGGCACGCGGGTATCTGAGGCGGGCCGGGCTTACCGCGGAGAAGTTCGTCGAGTACGGCGGCGAGCGAATGTACCGGACCGGGGATCTGGTTCTGCGCCGGGAGGACGGCGAGCTGGAGTTCCACGGCCGGATCGACGAGCAGGTTCAAATCCTCGGCCACCGGGTCGAGCCCGGCGAGGTGGAGGCGGCGCTGCTCGCCCATCGGGAGGTGACCGGGGCCGCCGTGGTCACGGGAACCGACCCGACCGGCGCGACCCGCCTGGTCGGGTACTACACGACGGCGGCGATCGTCACCGATCCGGTGGGTCTCAACGGGAGCGTGGTCACCGGAAACGTGTCGGACGCAGCCGTGAACGGCACGAACGACGGGAATCTGTCGGCGGCGACCGTGGACGGTAGGAACCCCGGGGAACCGTCGAGCGCAACCGTGAACGGCACGAGCACCGGGAATCCGTCGGGCGTGACTTTCGGTGGTGTCGGCCCCGGAGTCCCGGCGGCCTCGCTCACCGGCGGCCCCGATGCCGGGAAACTGCGTGCCTGGCTGGCCGAGAGGCTGCCGCCGTACATGGTCCCGGCTGCCCTGGTACCGCTGGCCGAGCTGCCCTTCACGCACAACGGCAAGGTGGACCGTACGGCGTTGCGCGCCGTCGCCCTGCCCCGGCTACCGGTCGGCCGACCCGCGGTCACCCCGGCAGAGGTCGCGCTCGCCGGGATCTGGCGCGAGGTGCTCGGCTTCGATGCCGGTGCGGACGAGCCCATTGACACGCTCGGCGTGCACTCGCTGCACGTGATGCGGATCGTGGCCAGGATCGCCGACCGGTTCGGCGTGAACGTGTCGCCGGAGCGTCTGTTCGGGCCGGTCACGATCGCCGACCTGGCCGCCGAACTGCCGAACCCGGAGGGCACCGGACGGTCAGCCGCCGGAGCTCCGGGCCAGCCTTCCGAAGTGCCGGGCCAGCCTTCCGAGGCGGCGGACCGGCTCGCCGGAACCCCGGGCCAGCCTTCCGAAACGCCGAAACGGCCTGCCGGAACCCTGGACCAGGCTTCTGCAACGCCGAAACGGCCTGCCGGAGCCCCGGGTCGGCCGGCCGCGGGTCTGCCGGAGATGCAGGCGGAACCGGGTGCCGCTTCGCCGGAGACGGGCACGGCCGGGGCGCCGACGGCGGCGCAACGGCGGTACTGGTTCCTCGATCAGTTGGCGCCCGGCGTCGGGCTCTACAACGTCTCGTCGCTGTTCGCGATCAACGGCGACCTGGATGTCGAGACGCTGCGCCGCTGTCTCACCGCGTTGCTCCACCGGCACCCCGCGCTGCGCACCGTGCTGCTGGAGACTCCTGGCGGGCTCCGGCAGCACGTCGTGCCGCCGTCGGCGATGGAGCCGGTGGAGCTGCCGGTGCTGGACCTGCGCGGCACCGGCGAATCGGCCGAGCACGCGTTCGCACCGTACGCCGCCGCGCCCTTCGACCTGTCGGCGGCTCCGCTGCTGCGGGCGGCGCTGGCCAGGGTGGGCGACCGGGACTGGCGGCTCTGCCTGACCGCGCACCACGCCGCGCTGGACGCCGCCTCCGTCGACGTGCTCCTGCGCGAGCTCGCCGAGCTGTACCCGGACCCGGCCGCCGCCGCGCGTCTCATGAAGCCCGCGCCGGGCTTGATCGAGCTGGCCGCCTGGGAGGCCGGGCAGGACTGGGGGCCCGCGCTGGCGCACTGGACCGAGGCGCTGCGCGGCGCGCCGCCGTCCCTTGAGCTGCCCGCCGACCGAGCACCCGGCCGAACCGACCGGAGCGACCGAACCGATCGGACCGACCCGACCGACTGGACCAAGCGGACCGATCGGACCGGTTGGACCGATCGGACCGGTTGGACCGATCGGACCGGTTGGACCGATCGGACCGGTTGGACCGATCGGACCGGTTGGACCGATCGGACCGGCTGGGCCGGTGCCACGGCGGTCAGGCCGATCGAGGACGGGCTGCTCGACGCTGTGGACGATCTGGCCAGAGACCAGCGGGCCAGCCGGTTCATGGTCCTGCTGGCCGCGCTGGCGACGCTGCTGCACCGGTATACCGGCGAGACCGACCTGGTGATCGGCGTGCCCGCGGCCAACCGGACAAGACCGGAGTTCGAGGATCTGGTCGCCGGGGTGGTCAACCCGATGGCGCTCCGCTGCGACCTGGCCGGGCGGCCGACGTTCCGGGAGACGCTCGCCCGGGTACGGCGGGCGGCCCTGGCCGGATACCCGCACCAGGCGTTGCCGTTCGACCGGCTGGTCGACGCGCTCGGCGTGGCACGCTCGGTGGACGACCATCCGCTGTTCCAGGTCATGCTGGTGGTGCAGCAGCCTCTAGTGGAGGAGGTCGGGCTGCCGGGAGCCACGCTCAGGCAGCTCGGCGAGCTGCATGGCGCGACCGCCCGGCTCGATCTGGCGGTGGTGGTGGAGCACGGCACGATCACTCTGCGGTACGCCACCGCCAAGTTCGACCGTGGCACCGCGGAGCGGCTGCTTGAGCGGTTGCACCACCTCCTGACCGCCGCGGTCGCCGACCCCGGCGCGGCCGTCGACGAGCTGCCGCTGATGCCGCCCGCGGAGCGGGAGGCGGTGCTGGCCCTCGGCGCGGGTCCCGCGCCCACGGTGGATCTCAGCAGGCCGGCGTACCTGCGGTTCGAGCGTGTCGCGGCGGAGCACCCTGACCGGATCGCGGTGATCTGCGATGACCGGGAGCACACCTACGCGCAGCTGAACGCGGCGGCCAACCGGCTGGCCTGGCGGCTGCGCGACCTCGGCGTCGCCCCCGACGACGTGGTCGGGGTCTGCCTGCCCCGCTCGGTGGCGGCGGTGGCGGCGATGCTGGCCGTGGCCAAGGCCGGTGGGGCGTACCTGCCGCTGGATCCGGCCCACCCGGACGAGCGCCTCCGGCTGATGCTCGCCGACGCCCGGCCGCCCATCGTGGTCTGCGCCGACCAGGACCGGCTCGGGCGGCTGACCGGCGCGAAGCTGGTCACCGCCGAGCAGGAGGGCCCGGCCGGCGACCTTCCACCGGCGGCGAACGGGGCGAACCTCGCCCACCTGATCTACACGTCCGGCTCCACCGGCCGCCCCAAGGGCGTGCTGGTCGAGCACGCGGGCTTCGCCAACCTGGTCGCGGCGAAGATGCACCGGTTCGACGTCCGGCCGGATTCGAGGGTGTTGCAGTTCGTGCCGTTCGGGTTTGACGTGTCCGCCGCGGATGTCTACATGACGCTGTCGGCGGGCGCGACCCTGGTGCTCCGCCCGGACGCCGAACTGGGCGGGGACGGGCTGGCCGCACTGATCAACCGGCACGCGGTGACCAACCTGGTGCTGCCCGCCTCGGTGCTCGCCGCGCTGCCCGACGTGGAGCTGCCGACGGTCAGGTCGATCACGGCCGGTGGCGAGCACTGCTCGCCCGCGCTGGTGGCGCGGTGGGCGCCCGGCAGGCATTTCGTGAACTCCTACGGGCCCACCGAGGCCACCGTGGCCGCCGCCATGGCGGTCTGCCACCCCGGCGACGACATGGTCACGATCGGCCGGCCGATCGAGGGAGTGCGGATCTACCTGCTCGACGACCGGCTGAACCCGGTGCCGATCGGGGTCCCCGGAGAGTTGTGCATCGGCGGAGTGGGCGTCGCCAGAGGGTATCTGAACCGGCCGGAGCTGACCGCGGAGAAGTTCGTCGAGTTCGGCGGCGAGCGGGTGTACCGGACCGGCGACGTGGCTCGCTGGCTGCCGGACGGCCGGATCCTGCTGCAGGGCCGCCGCGACGACCAGGTGCAGCTGCGCGGGGTCCGGGTCGAGCTCGGC
Organism: Streptosporangium sp. NPDC000396; assembly: GCF_042898655.1. NCBI lineage: Bacteria > Bacillati > Actinomycetota > Actinomycetes > Streptosporangiales > Streptosporangiaceae > Streptosporangium > Streptosporangium sp. NPDC000396. Next base: position 14,694 of record NZ_JBIAZA010000033.1, on the reverse strand, counting down.
GAGGTGGAGGCGGCGCTGTCGGCCCACCCTTCGGTACGGCAGGCGGCGGCGGCCGTGCACGCCGAGCGGCTGGTCGGCTACTACGTGGGAGACGTGGCCGACGCGGAGCTGCTGGCCTTCCTCAGGGACCGGCTGCCGGGTCCGATGGTGCCGGCTCTGCTCATGCGGCTGGACGCTCTGCCGCAGGGCAGCACCGGCAAGGTGGACCGGCGGGCCCTGCCGGCTCCCGGCCCGCGGGCGGCCTACCGGGGCCCCGCCACCATCACCGAGGAGATCCTGGCCGAGATCTGGAACGAGGCGCTCGGCGCCACGCCCGGCGTGGACGACAACTTCTTCGCCCTCGGCGGCCAGTCGCTGACTGCCGCGGCCGTCGCGGCCGTCATCGCCGACCGGTTCGAGATCGGCCTGAGCGTCCGCTCCCTGTTCGAGGCGCCCACCATCGCCGAGCTGGCACTCGTGGTCGAGAAGGCCGTCCTCGACGACCTCGCCGCCTCCACCGGCCCGGACGCCTCCCCGGCGACCGGACGTGAAACCGAAGCCACCCCGGAACAGGACGCCGGGCCCAGTTCCATGCCGGCCCCGGGCATCGGTCTCGGGGCCGCCCTCCCACCCGCGCGAATCGGAGAGCAAAGATGACCGACGCATTGGCCGCCCGGCTCGCCCGGGCCAAGAACCGCAAGCCCGTCGCCGCGGATCTCCGGATCCCGGCCCGGCCCGCCGGTGTCCCCCTCGAACTGTCCCCCGCCCAGCGGCAGCTGTGGTTCCTGCATCAGTGGGCTCCGGACAGCCCGGCCTATCACGTGCCGGTCGCCTGGCGGCTGCGCGGCCCGCTGGACGTCCAGCGGCTGCGCGCGGCGCTGACCACCGTGATCACCCGGCACGAGCTGCTGCGAACCCGCTACCTGGCCGCCGAGGGCGAGCCGGTCGCCGTGGTCGACCCGCCCGCCGAACCGTCGCTGCCGGTGCTGCCCGCCACCGATGCCGGCCCGCGACTCGCCGCGCTGGCCCGGCGGCCGTTCGCGCTGGACCGGGACTGGCCGGTCAGGGCCGAACTGCTGCGGATCTCCCCCGACGAGCATGTGCTGCTGCTCACCTTCCATCACATCGCGATGGACGGCTGGTCGGCCGGGCTGCTCGCCGCTGAGCTGGCCGCCGGATACACCGGCGAGGCGATGCCGGTTCCCGTCCAGTACGCCGACGTCACCCATCACCGGCGCGACCGGAACCACGAGCGGGAGCTGCCGTACTGGCTGGACCGGCTGGCCGACCTGCCGGAGCTGGCCGAGCTCCCCGCCGACCGGCCCCGGTCGCACCAGCCCTCCGACGCGGGCGCGACGCACTCCTTCGAGCTGGACACCGAGCTGACCGAGGCACTTCGCGCCCTGGGCGCCGCCGAGCGTGCCAGCGGTTTCATGCTGACGCTCGCGGGATTCGCCGCGCTGTGTTCCCGGTACACCGGCGCCCGCGACCTCGTGGTGGGCACGCCGGTCGGCGGCCGGGACGGGCACCCGGGGCTGGACGAGGTGATCGGCTGTTTCGTGAACACGCTGCCGCTGCGGATTCGCTTCCCCTCCGGCGTCACGGGCCGTGAGCTGCTCCGCCGGGTCAGGGACGACGTGCTCGCCGACACCGAGCACGCGAGCCTGCCGTACCCGACCCTGGTCGAGGCGCTGCCGCGCCGGGGCGAGCTGTATCAGCTCCAGTTCGTCGCCACCCACGTTCCCCGCCACTCGCTGTCCCTGCCCGGGCTGACCGTCACCGAGATCCCGGTCGACCTGGGCGCGGCCAAGTTCGACCTCAGCCTGGCCGTCGCCGACCTGGGCGGGCCGACCATCGGCGCCACCGTCACCTACCGGACCGAGCTGTTCGACGAGGCGACCATCGCCCGGTTCGCCGGCCACTACGTCCGGCTGCTCGCCGGGCTGGTCGCCGACCCGGACACGGCGGTCGCCGACCTTCCGCTGCTCGGCGAGGAGGAGGCGCGCGGCCTGCTCCTGCCGCCGGCACGGCCGGTGACCGGTCACCGTGGGCGCACCGTCCTCGACGACTTCGACGCCTGGGTGCGCCGCGCGCCCTCGCGCCCGGCGGTGGTGGCCGCCGACGGGACGCTCCGCTACGCCGAGCTGGACGAGGCGTCCCGCCGGATCGCCGCCTGCCTGGTCGCGGCCGGAGTCCGTCCCGGCGAGCCGGTCGCGATCTCGGCTGAACGCTCGATCCGTTTCCTCATCGGCATGCTCGGCGTGCTCCGGGCCGGAGCCGCCTACCTTCCGATCGAGCCGGACCAGCCTCCCGCCCGCCGGGCGGCGATGCTCGCCGAGGCCGGGGTACGGCTGTGCGTCGAAGACCTCGACCCTGCCGGTGGCGTGACCGGGACGGCGCTGCCCTCCGTGGGCCCCGAGGACCTGGCCTACGTGCTGTCCACCTCCGGATCCACGGGCGCACCCAAGATGGTGGCGGTCGAGCACCGCAACCTCTCGGCGTATCTGGACTCGATGGCCGACCGGCTCGCCCCGCCGCCCGGCGCCTCGTTCGCGCTCTGCTCCACCCTGGCCGCCGACCTCGGGCACACCATGCTGTACGGCGCGCTCCGCACCGGCGGCACCGTGCATCTCATCGACGCGGAGACGGCCGCCGACCCGGAGAGGTTCGCCGCGCGGATGGCCGCGCGCCCCGTGGACTACCTGAAGCTGGTCCCCTCCCACCTGGCCGCCCTGCTCGACGCGGCCACCGCCGACCTGCTGCCCCTGCGCTGCCTGGTGCTCGGCGGGGAGGCGATGAGCTGGGAGCTGGTCGAGCGGATCCACGCCCTGCGCCCCGGGCTGCGCGTCCTCAACCACTACGGGCCGACCGAGACCACGGTCGGCGTGCTCACCTACGATGTGCCGGTCTCGGGGCCCCAGCCGCCCGTCGTGCCGCTGGGCAGGCCGCTGCCGCACGTCGCGGCCCGGGTGCTCGACGACCGGTTGAACCCCGTCCCCGTGGGAGTGCCGGGTGAGTTGTGCATCGGCGGGGCCGGAGTGGCCCGCGGGTATCTGAACCAGCCGGAGCTGACCGCCGCGCGCTTCGTCGACGTGGGTGGCGAGCGGCTGTACCGCACCGGCGACCGGGCCAGATGGCGGCCCGACGGCACCCTGGAGTTCCTCGGCCGCGCCGACCGCCAGGTGAAGATCCGCGGCTACCGGGTCGAGCCGGGCGAGGTCGAGACGGTGCTGCGTGGCCATCCCGAGATCCGGGACACGGCGGTGCTCGCCGTCGACGGCCGGCTCGTGGCCTACGTGGTGCCCGCCTGCGCCGGATCGGGCACCGCGGCACCGGCCGGTGCCGGAGGCGGGGAACCCGCGCTTCCCCATGGGCTGGCGGACTGGCTGGCCGGGCGGCTGCCCGCCCATATGGTGCCCGCCGTGCTGGTGCCGCTCACCGCGCTCCCGCTCACCGCCAACGGGAAGGTGGACCGGGCGGCGCTGCCCCGCGTGGCCGTGCGGCACAGCGCTTCCCGCGAACCGGCGGGACCGATGGAGCGGGCCGTCGCCGCGGTGTTCGGCGAGTTGCTCGGGGTGAACCCCGTCGGCGCGGACGACGACTTCTTCGCCCTGGGCGGGCACTCCCTGCTGGCCACCCGGGCCGTGTCCCGGCTCCGCCGCGATCTGGGGCTGAGCTTCCCGCTGCCCGCGTTGTTCGACCATCCCACTGTGGCGGGGCTGGCGAGATATCTGGCCACAGTGGATCCGCCGGTTCCGGGATCGGGCCCGGACGCGCCCGCCGTGCTCTCCGGGACCGACCGGGCGGGCGGGCCGCCGGTGCTGTCCGCGGCGCAGCGCCGGCTGTGGTTCCTGGACCAGGCGACGCCGGGCGGCCCGGCGTACAACCTGCCCTACGCGCTGCGGATCACCGGGAAGCTGGACGTGACCGCGTTGCGGGCCGCGCTCACCGGGATCGTGGCGCGGCACGACGCGCTGCGCACCGTGTTCCCGAGCGTGGACGGCGTTCCGCGTGCCCGGCTGCTCCCGCCGTACCAAGTGGAGCTGCCCGTCTCCGACGTCACCGGCCAGGCCGAGATCCGGCGGGAGATCGACGAGGAGTTCCGGCACGGCTTCGACCTGGCGTCGGGCCCGCTCCTCCGCGCCCGCCTGCTCAGAAGCGGCGCCGAAGAGCATGTGCTGCTGCTCACCTTCCATCACATCGCGTTCGACGGCTGGTCCTACGGGGTGTTCGTGGACGAGCTGGCCGCCGGGTACGCCGGCCGCACGGTCCCGCCGCCCCCGGTGAGCCACGCGGACTACGCCCGCTGGCAGCATGACCTCGACCACTCCGACGACGTGAGGTACTGGCGCCACGAGCTGGACGGCGCGCCGGGCGGGCTGGAGCTGCCGGCCGACCGGCCGCGCCCGGCCACCCCGTCCTATCGGGGCGGCGCGATCCCCGTCACCATCCCCCCGGGTACGGCCGGCAGGCTGAACGCGCTCGGGCGGGAACGCGGCGCGACGCCGTTCATGACGCTGCTCGCGGGATACCAGCTCCTGCTGGCCCGGTACGGCGGCGTCCGGGACCTGGTGGTCGGCTCGCCGGTCGCCGGACGCAGCCGCCCGGAGCTGGAACGGCTGCTCGGCTGTTTCGTGAACATGCTCCCGCTGCGCGGCCGGATCGATCCCGATCTCGGCTTCCGCGCGCACCTGGACCGGGCCAAGGACAGCGTGCTGGCCGCCCTCGACCACGCCGAGCTGCCGTTCGAGCGGCTGGTCGGCGAGCTGCAGGTGTCCCGCGACCCGAGCCGCCACCCGGTGTTCTCCACGATGTTCGCGCTCCAGAACACACCGAGACCGGCCCAGGAGCCGCCGGGCCTGCGTCTGACCCCGCTGGACGGCCCGACCGGAGTGGCCAAATACGACCTGTCGCTGATCCTCACCGAGGAGGACGGCGGGTACCGGGGCTGGCTGGAGTACAGCTCGGACCTGTTCGACCGGGAGACCGTGGAACGGCTGGCCGGGCACCTGGGCATCCTGCTGGCCGCGATAGCCGACGACCCGGACACGGCGGTCGGCGATCTGCCGCTGACCGGTCCGGCCGAGCGGCACCGGCTGCTGGTCGGCTGGAACGACACCGCCGCGCCGTACCCGGCCGAGACCGTGCCCGAGCTGGTCGCCCTGCGGGCCGCCGCGACCCCGGACGCGGTCGCGGTGGCCGACGACTCCACCGCGCTCAGCTATCGCGAGCTGGACCGGCGGGCCAACCGGCTCGCCCACCGGCTGCATGAGCTCGGCGTCGGGCCGGGCGGCCTGGTGGCGGTGGCCGTGGAACGCTCCGTCTCGCTTCCGATCGCGCTGCTCGCGGTGCTGCGGGCCGGTGCGGCGTACCTGCCTCTGGACGCCTCGCACCCGGCCAGGCGGCTGGCCTTCACCTTGTCGGACTCCGGCGCGTCCGTGCTGCTCACCGACGCCGCCGTGGAGATCCCCTTCGAAGGTCCCCGGCTCCACCCGGCCGACCCGTGCGGCGGTCTGCCGGACAGCTCGCCCGCGATCCGGGTCGATCCCGGTGACCGGGCCTACCTGATCTACACCTCCGGCTCCACGGGCCGGCCCAAGGGGGTGGCGGTGCCGCATCGGGCGCTGACCAACTTCCTGGCGGCGATGGCCCGGGAACCGGGGCTGGCCGCCGGCGACACCCTGCTCGCGGTGACCACCCCGTCGTTCGACATCGCCGGGCTGGAGCTGTGGCTGCCGCTGACCGTCGGCGCGTGCGTGGTGATCGCCTCGCGGGAGACCACGATGGACGGCTCGGCGCTGGCCCGCAGGATCGCCGAGACCGACACGACCTGCCTGCAGGCCACCCCGGTGACCTGGCGGTTGCTGCTGGACGCCGGCTGGCCCGGCGATCCGGGATTGACCGCGCTCTGCGGCGGCGAACCGCTGCCGGTGGAGCTGGCCGCCGCCCTGGCCGGGAAGGTGAAGGCGCTGTGGAACCTGTACGGCCCGACCGAGGCGACCATCTGGGCCACCGCGAAGCGGATCGAACCTGGTCGCGGCGAGATCACCATCGGCCGCCCGATCGCCAACCTGAAGGCTTACGTGCTGGACGAGCGGAGGCATCCGGTACCGGCCGGCGTGGCCGGTGAGCTGTATCTGGGTGGCGCGGGGCTCGCGCTCGGCTATCACGACCGGCCGGAACTGACCGCGGAACGGTTCGTCACCTTCGCGGGTGAGCCGGTTTACCGTACCGGCGACCTGGCCAGATGGCGGCCTGACGGCGAACTGGTCCTGCTCGGCAGGATCGACGGGCAGGTCAAGCTGCGCGGGTACCGGATCGAGGTCGGCGAGATCGAAGCGGTGCTGGCCGAACATCCGGCCGTCCGCCGCGCCGCCGTCGAGTTGCGCCCGGACGCCGCCGGGGAGCCCCGGCTCGTCGGCTACCTCGTCGAAGTCGAAGCCGAGGATCCCGGCGGGGAGCGGGAGAGCCCGGCGGGAACCGCGGACCCGGGTCTGGATCCCGGCGCGCTGCGGGGCTGGCTGGCCGACCGGCTGCCGCCGTACATGATCCCGAGCGTGTTCGTGCCGCTGGCGGAGCTGCCGGTCACCCCGAACGGCAAGCTGGACCGGCGGGCGCTGCCCGACCCGGCCCCGGCGGCCCCGGTGTCCGTCTCCCTCGACGATCCGGTCGAGGCCCGCATCGCCGCGGTCTTCGCCGAGTTGCTCGAATGCTCCGGCGTCGGCCCCGACGACGACTTCTTCGCCCTGGGCGGCGACTCGATGCGGGCGGTCAGGGCGGTCAGGATGATCGACCCGTCGCTGAGCGTGCTGGAGCTGTTCACCCACCCGACGCCCCGGGGGCTGGCCGGCCGGGTGGCCGGGCCCGACGACGGTACGCGGCTCCTGCACCACCTGGTGCGGGGAAGCGAACGCACCGTGGTCGCGGTCCCGTTCGGCGGCGCGGGCGCGGTCGTCTTCGCCGAGCTGGCCAAGAGGATGCCGAAGGGGTGGGGACTGTGCGCGGTGCAGCCCCCGGGCCGGGATCCGGCCCGTCCCGGCGAGCCGGGCGTTCCCCTGCCCGAGCTGGCCGACCGGATCGCGGCCGAGCTGCTCGCCGAGCCGACCGGCACGGCCGGGGTCGGCGGGCCGATCGTGCTGTACGGGCACTGTGTGGGCGCGGCGCTGGCCACCGCGATCGCCCAGCGGCTGGCCGAGGCGGGACGTCCCGCCGAGGCGCTGGTGGTGGGCGCGGCGTTCCCGATCGCGCGGTTCCCCGGCGTGCTGGGCGTGCTGTCCAGATTCGCCCCCGACCAGCGGCTGTCGGACCGGGGCGTCACCGACGGGCTGCGCGCGCTGGGCGGGCTGGACGAGGAGCTCCCCGACGCCGAACGCAGGATGCTGGCCGCGGCGGTCAGGCACGACGCGGCGCAGGCCGAGGACTTCTACGCGGCCCCGCCCCGCCCGGTGGACGCGCCGGTGCTCGTCGTCGTGGGCGAGAACGACCGGATCACCGAGTTCCACGGCGAACGTGCCGCCGAATGGGCGGCCTACGGCACCACGGTCGACGTCGCGGTCCTTCCGGACGCCGGGCACTTCTTCCAGGGCGACCCCGGCCTGGCCGGCGTGCTCGCCGACCGGGCCGGCCAGGCACCCGTACGGCCGCCTGAGGTTCCGCCGAAGGCCAGGCTCGGCGCGTTCCTCACCGTGACCGCGGGACAGCTGGTCTCGCTGATCGGCACCGGCCTGTCCACCTTCGCCCTCGGGGTGTGGGCCTACCAGACGACCGGTGCGGTGGCCACCATGGCCCTGATCGCGTCGTTCACCTTGCTGCCGCAGATCCTGGTCGCGCCACTGGCCGGAGCGGTCGCCGACCGCTACGACCGGCGCAAGGTGATGATCGGCTGTGACGCGGCGGCGCTGGCGGGTTCGGCGGTCGCCGCGGCTCTCCTGCTGAACGGCACGCTGGCGATCGGGCATCTCTACGCGCTCGTCACGGTCCACGCGATCGCCTCCGTGTTCCGGCAACCGGCCTATCAGGCGGCGGTCGCGCAGCTGGTGCCGAAGCGCTATCTGGGCCACGCCAACGGCGTGGTCGGGCTCGGCAGCGCGACCGGTGCCCTGCTCGCACAGGTGGCCGGAGGGGCGCTGATGGTCGCGGTCGGGCTCACCGGAGCGCTCTGGCTGGACGTGGTCACGTTCGCCGTGGCGCTCGGCACCCTGGTCGTGACCCGCTTCCCGAAGCTGGGCTTCACCCGCAGGGACGAGCCGCTGATCGCCGAGATCGTCGCCGGCTGGCGCTACCTGACCGGTCATCGCGGCATGGTCGCCGTGGTGGTGTTCTTCGCGGTCGGCAACGCGCTCAGCGGCGTGGTGCTGGTCCTGGTCACCCCGCTGGTGCTGGCCTTCGGCTCGCCCGCGGCCCTCGGCGGCGTACTGGCCGCCCAAGGGCTCGGGCTGCTCGCGGGCAGCGTGGTGATGACGGTCTGGGGCGGCACCCGCCGCCGGGTCACCGGAATGATCGGCTTCGTCGGGCTGTTCGCGGTCTCCGCGATCGTGATCGGGCTGCGGCCGATCACGATGTTCCCCGCGCTGGGCATGTTCGGGGTCGGCGTCGCCGCCTCGATGATCAACGCGCACTGGCTGGCGCTGGTCCAGGTCAGGGTCCGGCTGGAGTTGCAGGGCCGGGTCCTGGCCACCGCGCAGATGCTGGCCCGGGTGATCACGCCGCTCGGTTACCTGGCCACCGGGACCCTCGTGGACCGGCTGTTCGAACCGGCCGCGGCCGATCCCGGCTTTCTCGGCGGCCTGATCGGCACGGGCCACGGGAGAGGCATGGCGGCGGTTGTGATCCTGGCCGGGCTGGCGGTGGCGGGCTGGACGATCGCCTGCTCCCGCTACCGCCCGCTGCGAGAGCTGGAGGACGACGGTGCTGATTCATCCCGCTGACCCCGAGCGCTATCTGCTCGCCGTACCCGACCTGGACGCGCTCCCCGCCGAACTGGCGCGCTACGGCGGCGCGCTGCGCACGGTGGCCGACTGGGCCGGGAACTACCTGGCCAGGCCGCACCCGGAGCTGGGCCGCACCGGCCCGGTCTGCCCGTTCGTGCCGGCCGCGCTGCGCCACGAGACCTTCTACCTGGCCGTCCAGCCGGGCCTCCGGCCCGATCGCGCGCAGGTCGAGACGGCGATGGCGTTCTACCGGGACTGGTTCGCCGAGCTGGAGCCGCGGAACGGGCCCAGGGCGCAGTTCAAGACCATCCTGGTGCTGTTCCCCGACGTGGCGACCTCCGACGCGCCCGAGGTGATCGACGTGACCCAGGCGAGGCTGAAGGCCTCCTTCGTGGCCGGGGGCCTGATGATCGGGCAGTTCCATCCGCTGCCACCGGCCGAGGGCGGGCTGTGGAATCCGGACTTCCGGCCGTTGCGGAGCCCGGTGCCGCTGCTGGCGATCCGCCATCTCGTCCCGACGGACCTGCCGTTCCTGGTCGGCGAGCGGCGGTTCCTGGAGTCATATGCCCGCCGGTTCGGCGACGCCCTGCCCGAACGGCAGCGCAGCGAGCTGGCCCGTGCGCTGAGCGGCTGAAAGGAAGGTGAGCGGCCTCACTCTCGTGAGGCCGCTCACCTTCCTCCTCGATGCCCGGTTACTTGAGGTTCGCGGGAACGCTTGCCGAGTCACCGATGCCGAGGAGGTACTCCGCGTACTTCTTCACGGTTTCCTTGGTGACCAGCTGTCCTTCCAGCGTCTCGTCGCCCCGCACCTGCTTGCCGGACAGGACGTCACCGGCCAGGGAGACCACTTTCTGACCGAGCGCGTAGGGTGACTCCGCGTTCGTGGCGTACATCTCTCCCGCCGCGACAGCGGCGAGCGCGTCCGCAATGCCGTCGTTGCCGACAAGCTTGATCTTGCCGACGAGGTTGCGGGCCTTGATCGCGGAGAGCACGCCCATCGCCATCTCGTCGTTGGCGGCGTAGACGCCGTCGATGTCGGGGTTGGCCTGCAGGACGTTGGTCATCACGTTGAGCGCCTTCGCCCGGTCGAAGTCGGCTGCCTGCTGGGCGACGACGGTGATGTCCTTGTAGGTGGCGATCTGCTGCTGGAAGCCCTTGCTGCGGTCCTGGGCGACGTTCGTGCCGAGGATGCCCTGGATCTCCACGACCTTGCCCTTGCCGCCGACCGCCTTGGCCAGGGCGTCGGCGGCGTTCTTGCCCGCCTGGACGGCGTTGTAGCCCACGAAGGTGGCCAGGTTTCCGCCGGACGGCTTGCGGTCGAACGCCATGACGGGGATGCTCGCCGAGTTCGCCTGGGTCACGGAGGTGATGGCGGACTGGCTGCCGACGGGGTCGAGGATCAGGATCCCGGTCTGCTTGGAGATCGCGGTCGTCGCCTGGTTGAGGAAGGTGGCGTCGGAGTTGTCGGCGTTCTGGACGTTCAGCGTGATGCCGCTCTTGGCGGCCTGCGCCTCGGCCCCGTCCTTCACGCTGATGAAGAAGGGGTTGCCCAGCGTGCTCATGATGATCGTGGCGTCCTTCTTTCCGGACGCCGGCGCGGTGCCGGTGGCTGAGGTCTGCGTGCCGCCGCGGCTGCAGCCGGACAGCGAGAGGGCGAGAAGGGCGGTCAAGACGATGGCGGTACGGGTTGTGCGCATGGTTCTTCCCTGGATCGGGCTGGGGGGTTTGGTTGAGCTGGATCGGGTCAGACGTGCTGGGCCAGTTCGGGAGTGACGGGTGAGGACGGGGTCGGCGAGGGTCCGGCCGGGTCGCGGCGCGGCATGAGCCGGCGGAGGACGTCGAGGTTGCGGTCGAGGAAGACGGCCAGCAGGATGACCAGGCCCTTGACGACGTTCTGCAGGAACGGCGAGACGTCGAGGAGGTTCATCCCGTTGTCGATGACGCCGAGGACGAGGGCGCCGACGAGAGTGCCGAGCAGACTGCCCCGGCCGCCCGCCAGGCTGGTGCCACCGATGATCACCGCGGCGATCGCGGCGAGTTCGAGGCCGGAACCCGCGGTCGGCTGGGCCGTGGACAGCCGGGCGGTGATGATGAATCCGGCCACCGAAGCGAGCAGGCCGCTGATGACGAACGCGAGGATCTTGATCCGGTGGATCCGGATGCCGGAGAGCCTGGCGGCCTCCGCGTTGTCACCCGTGGCGTACACGTAGCGGCCGAAACGGGTGCGCGCGAGAACGAACCCGAAGACCGCGAACGCCACCAGCATGATCCACACGGGTACGGGCACCCCGGCGAAGGCGGCCTGGCCGATTCCCTGGAAGTCGTAGTCCGTGACGGGAACGGGGTTTCCCGAGGTGACCTGCAGGGTGAGCCCGCCGAGCACGGACATGGTGGCCAGGGTCGCGATGAACGAGGGCATCCGGGTCTTCGTCACCAGCAGGCCGTTGACCAGCCCGACGGCCGCGCCTGTCGCGAGCCCCGCCACGAGGGCGGGCAGAAGGCCGTGGTCGCGCAGCGTCATCGCGGTGACGACCGAGGAGAAACCGAGAGTCGTTCCCACCGACAGATCGATCTCGGCGAGGATGATGACGTAGGTCTGGCCTGCCGCGAGCAACGCGGCGACAGACGTGGCCAGCGCGACGTTGAGCAGGTTCGTCGGGGTGAGGAAGACCGGCGAGGCCACCGAGAGGACGACCCCCACCAGCAGCAGCATCCACACCGCGCGCAGCCGGCTCGCGACGGATTTGAGCTTCGAGGTCATGCGGCGCCTACCAGTGCGTGCTTGAGGATGGACTGCTCGTCGAGGTCGTCGCCGGTCAGCTCGGCGACGAGCCGTCCCTCCCGCATGACGACCACACGGTCGGACATGGCGACGAGTTCCGGCAGGTCGGAGCTCACCAGGAGGACGGCGACACCGTCGGCGGTGAGCTTGTTGATGATGCGGTAGATCTCCGTCTTGGCTCCGACATCCACGCCGCGGGTGGGCTCGTCCAGGAGCAGCACCCTGGGCCGGGTCATCACCCACTTGGCGAACAGCGCTTTCTGCTGGTTGCCGCCGGACAGCGAGCCCACCGCGATGGACGGCGAAGCGGCGCGGACGCGCAGCTCGGAGATCACCGTGCCCGTGACCGCGCGTTCCCTGCCGCGGCGCACGACACCGCCCGCCGTACTGCAGTCACGCAGCGAGGCCAGGGACACGTTCGACTCGACCGAGAGGCTCATGCACAGGCCTTCCGCCTGCCTGTCGGGAGACAGGTAGGCGATCCGGCCGGCGATCGCGTCCTGGACGCTCCCGATCCGTACGGCGGAGCCGTCCACGCGCACGGACCCGCTGTCCAGCGGCTGCAGGCCGAACAGCGCACGGAGCAGCTCGCTGCGCCCGCAGCCGACCACGCCGCCGATGCCGACCACCTCTCCGGCGCGGACCTGGAGGTCGACGTCCTCGAAGCTCGTCTCGTGTCCGGCCTCGCGGATCTCCAGCACGACCTGGTCCCTGGCGTTGCGTTCCTTGGGGTAGAAGTCGTCCACGGCGTCGCCCACCATCGCCGTGACCACCTTGGCGGGATCGAGCTCCGCGGTGGGGGCGTCGAGGGTGACCCGTCCGTCGCGCAGCACGACGACGCGGTCGGAGAGCTCGAAGACCTCGTCGAGCCGATGGCTGATGTAGATCACCGAAACGCCTGCCTTGCGCAGCCTGTTGACCTGCGCGAACAGCTGCTCCGACTCCTGCTCGTCGAGTGCGGCGGTGGGTTCGTCGAGGATCAGGAGCCTGAGGTCGTGGGTCATGGCCTTGGCGATCTCAAGCATCTGGCGTTCCGCGACGCCGAGCCCGCTGACCTGGCGGTGGACGTCCATCTCCATGCCCAGGCGCCGGAGGGTCGCCTCCGCGTCCCTCGCCATCCGCTGCTTGGAGACGAACAGGCGCCCGAAGCGCCGCTCGCGGTCGAGGACGTACATGTTCTCCGCCACGCTGAGGTGCGGGAACAGGTTCTGCTGGAACTCCTGGTAGATGACCTCGATGCCGTGGGCCATGGCGGACTGCGGGTCCTTGAGGGCCACCGCGATCCCGTCGATCAGGAGCTGCCCCGAGTCCGGTTGGTGCGCACCGGAGATGACCCGGGTGAGCGTGGACTTGCCCGCCCCGTTCTCCCCGACGAGTGCCACGACCTCGCCGGGGGCGACCGAGAAGCTGACGCCTCTCAGCACAATGTTGTCGCCAAAGGACTTGTGAACATCGGCGAGCTGGAGATGCATGCCAGGCTCCCGATCAGTACACGACGCCCGCGGTGAGCAGGACGTTGGCGTACGGGGTGAACTCTCCGGAGCGGACGGCCGCCCGGGCGGTGGCGGTGGCCTCCTTGAACGTGGTGTGCGGCACGAACTCCAGCGGGACGTCCAGCCGCGCGAAACGCTCCTGGATGGCTTCGAGCATCGCGGGACTGTGCTGCTTGATCTCCTCTGACAGCAGCACGCCCTCCACGGCGACCTCGTCGAGCACGGTGTCGAGCAGGTCGAGGAAGCGCGGCAGGTTCTCCCTGACGGCGAGGTCCACCCGCTCCACCGTCTGGGGGATGGGCAGGCCCGCGTCGGTGACGATGATCCTGTCCGTGTGGCCGAGCTCGGAGATCACGCGGGCGAGCTGGCCGTTGAGCGTTCCCTGGTTGCGCCTCATCGGGCGGCTCCTTCCAGAAGGGCGTCGGTGCTGATCAGTGCCTCGGCGGCGGCCTTGTCGGGGAGCGAGGAGCTGGCGCCGGGCCTGGTGGTGGCGAGGGCTCCGGCGGCCATGCCGTACTGGATCGCAGTGTCGACGTCGAGCCGGGCGGCGAGGGCGCCGCCGAGGAAGCCGGTGAACGCGTCGCCCGCGGCGGTGGTGTCGACGGGCGTCACGGGGTAGGCGGGGAAGTGACGGGTCCTGTCGGCGGTGACCGAGAGGGCGCCCGCGGAACCGAGGGTGATGAGCGCGTGCTTGACCCCGCGGTCGAGGAACCAGGAGGCCGCCCGCTCCGCGGACGCGACGTCGGTGACCTCGATCCCGGTCAGCGCGCTCGCCTCGCTTTCGTTCGGGGTCACGATGTCGAGGTGCCGCCACACGTTGCCGGGAAGCTCCTGCGCGGGCGCGGGGTCGAGGATCACCGTCAGCCCCGCCGCCGATCCCGCTTCGGCGGCGTGGCAGGCGACCTCGATGGGGATCTCCAGTTGGAGCAGGAGCACGCCGACCCTGCCGCGGACCGCCTGGATGCTCGCGTCGACCATCCCCGTGTCGAGGGAGGCGTTGGCGAGCGGGGTGATGACGATGTCGTTCTCGCCCGAGGCGTCGACGCGGATGTGCGCCACGCCCGTCCGGCCTTCGACGGTGCGCACCTCGGTGAGCGTGACACCGTGGGATTCCAGGCCGGACAGCACGATGTCGCGGAACGGGTCCTGCCCCACGCAGCCCACCATCCAGGTCGGCGCACCGGCGCGTGCGGCGGAGACGGCCTGGTTGGCGCCCTTGCCCCCGAGGAGGAGGGTGAAGTCGTCGCCGAGCACGGTCTCACCGCGCCGCGGCAGACGTCTGCTGAACGCCGTGACGTCCGCGGTGATGCTCCCGACGACGAGAACACCGGTTGGTTCCATGGGGTTCCTCCAGATTTCGGGATGGGTGAGCTGAGGTCACGGCGTCGCGCCGTGCCCTGCGGGTGGGAGGTGGATCAGACCCCGATGGGGTGCCAGACCGTCTTGGTCTCCAGGAACGCGGTCAACCGCCTGGTGCCGGGATCGGCCGCCCAGTCGGTGACGGCCGGGC
>NZ_JBIAZA010000032.1:0-120382 GCF_042898655.1 Streptosporangium sp. NPDC000396 | reverse complement strand
AGATGCGCGACACCGACGAGGACGTCTTCCGCGCTGCGGAAGAGCTCGGCATCGACCTGTCTCGGCGCGAGCCGAGCAGCGTCGAAGAGGTCTGATCTAGAAGCTGAGGAGGGGATTACAAGTGCTCGACGTCAACTTCTTCGACGAGCTTCGGATCGGCCTCGCGACGGCCGACGACATCCGCCAGTGGTCGCACGGTGAAGTCAAGAAGCCGGAGACCATCAACTACCGGACTCTCAAGCCGGAAAAGGACGGACTCTTCTGCGAGAAGATCTTCGGTCCGACCCGCGACTGGGAGTGCTACTGCGGTAAGTACAAGCGCGTCCGGTTCAAGGGCATCATCTGTGAGCGCTGTGGTGTCGAGGTGACTCGCGCCAAGGTGCGTCGTGAGCGGATGGGCCACATCGAGCTGGCCGCGCCCGTCACGCACATCTGGTACTTCAAGGGTGTCCCGTCCCGCCTGGGATACCTGCTCGACCTGGCTCCGAAGGACCTTGAGAAGGTCATCTACTTCGCGGCCTACATGATCACGCACGTCGACAAGGACATGCGTGAGCGTGACCTGCCGTCGCTTGAGGCGAAGATCTCTGTCGAGCGGCAGCACGTCGAGCAGCGTCGTGACGCCGATGTCGAGGCCCGGCAGAAGAAGCTCGAAAGCGACCTGGTCGAGCTTGAGGCCGCCGGCGCCAAGGGCGACCAGCGCCGCAAGGTTCGTGAGGGTGCCGAGCGCGAGATGCGCCAGATCCGTGACCGGGCCCAGCGCGAGCTGGACCGCCTGGAGGAGGTCTGGAACCGCTTCAGGAACCTCAAGGTCCAGGACCTCGAGGGCGACGAGCTGCTCTACCGGGAGATGCGCGACCGCTTCGGCCGCTACTTCCGCGGAGGCATGGGCGCCCAGGCCATTCAGGAGCGTCTGACCAACTTCGACCTCGACCTCGAGGCCGAGAACCTGCGCGAGACGATCCGCAGCGGCAAGGGCCAGAAGAAGGCCCGCGCGCTCAAGCGTCTCAAGGTCGTGTCCGCGTTCCTGAACACCCGTAACTCGCCCAACGGCATGGTCCTGGACTGCATCCCGGTCATCCCGCCGGACCTGCGCCCGATGGTGCAGCTCGACGGTGGCCGGTTCGCGACCTCGGACCTGAACGACCTGTACCGCCGTGTGATCAACCGGAACAACCGTCTCAAGCGTCTTCTCGACCTCGGCGCGCCCGAGATCATCGTGAACAACGAGAAGCGGATGCTCCAGGAGGCGGTCGACGCGCTGTTCGACAACGGCCGCCGCGGCCGTCCGGTCACGGGCCCCGGCAACCGGCCGCTGAAGTCCCTCAGCGACATGCTGAAGGGTAAGCAGGGCCGGTTCCGTCAGAACCTGCTGGGCAAGCGAGTCGACTACTCCGGCCGTTCGGTCATCGTCGTCGGCCCGCAGCTGAAGCTGCACCAGTGCGGTCTGCCCAAGCAGATGGCGCTGGAGCTCTTCAAGCCGTTCGTGATGAAGCGCCTGGTCGACCTGAACCACGCGCAGAACATCAAGTCGGCCAAGCGGATGGTCGAGCGTGCTCGCCCGGTCGTGTGGGACGTCCTCGAAGAGGTCATCACCGAGCACCCCGTGCTGCTCAACCGCGCGCCCACGCTGCACCGTCTGGGCATCCAGGCCTTCGAGCCGCAGCTGGTCGAGGGCAAGGCCATCCAGATCCACCCGCTCGTCTGCACCGCGTTCAACGCGGACTTCGACGGCGACCAGATGGCCGTGCACCTGCCGCTGTCGGCCGAGGCCCAGGCCGAGGCCCGCATCCTGATGCTGTCCACCAACAACATCTTGAAGCCGGCCGACGGCAAGCCGGTGACCATGCCCACCCAGGACATGATCATCGGTCTCTACTCGCTGACCACCATCAAGGACGACGACGAGGACGCTCCGGGTCAGGGCCGGGTCTTCGGCTCGGTGGCCGAGGCGCTCATGGCCTTCGACCGGCGCGAGCTGGACATCCAGGCCAAGATCCAGATCCGGTTCAGGGGCGACGTCCCGCCGCCTCGCGGCTGGGCGGCTCCCGAGGGCTGGGAGCCGGGTGACAACTACCGCCTGGAGACCACGCTCGGCCGCTGCCTGTTCAACCAGACGCTGCCGGCGAACTACCCGTACGTGAACTCCCAGGTCGGCAAGAAGCAGCTCTCGGCGATCGTCAACGAGCTGGCCGAGAAGTACCCCAAGGTGGAGGTGGCGGCCGCGCTCGACGCGCTCAAGGACGCCGGCTTCTACTGGGCGACCCGGGCCGGTGTGACGATCTCCATCGAGGACGTCATCGCGCCGCCGAACAAGAGCGAGATCATGGAGACGTACGAGCGCAGGGCCGACAAGGTCCAGCGGGAGTACGAGCGCGGTCTCATCACGGACGAGGAGCGCCGTCAGGAGCTCATCGAGATCTGGACGCACGCGACCAGTGACGTGACCGACGACATGCAGAAGGCGTTCCCGAAGACCAACCCGGTCTGGATGATGGTCCAGTCGGGCGCCCGAGGAAACCTGATGCAGGTCCGGCAGATCTCCGGCATCCGCGGTCTGGTGTCCAACACCAAGGGTGAGACGATCCCGCGTCCGATCAAGGCCTCGTTCCGCGAGGGTCTGTCGGTGCTGGAGTACTTCATCTCCACCCACGGACAGCGGAAGGGTCTGGCCGACACCGCGCTGCGGACCGCCGACTCGGGTTACCTGACCCGTCGTCTGGTGGACGTCGCGCAGGACGTCATCGTCCGTGAGATCGACTGTGGCACCGACCGTGCGGTCCCGCTGCACGTCGGTGAGCGCGACTCCCAGGGCAACCTGGTCAAGGCGGAGAACGCCGAGAGCAACGTGCACGGCCGCATCCTGGCCGAGGACGTCGAGGTGGACGGCAAGGTCATCGCGTCCGCGGGTGTCGACATCAACGACACCCACGTCACCGCGCTGGTCGAGGCCGGGGTGGAGACCGTCAGGACCCGCAGCGCCCTGGTCTGCGAGGCCAAGATCGGTGTCTGCGCCACCTGCTACGGCCGTTCGCTCGCGACCGGCAAGCTCGTGGACGTCGGCGAGGCGGTCGGCATCATCGCCGCTCAGTCGATCGGTGAGCCCGGCACCCAGCTGACGATGCGTACCTTCCACACCGGTGGTGTGGCGGGTGCGGACATCACCCACGGTCTGCCCCGTGTCCAGGAGCTCTTCGAGGCGCGCGTCCCCAAGGGTGTCGCCCCGATCAGCGAGGCCGAGGGCCGGGTCCGCATCGACGAGACCGACAAGACCAGGAAGATCGTGATCGTTCCGGACGACGGTTCCGACGAGATCGCCTACCAGGTCTCCATGCGGTCGCGTCTGCTGGTCTCCGAGGGGCAGCGCGTCTCGGTCGGCCAGCAGCTGGTCGCCGGTGCCGTCAACCCCAACGAGGTGCTGCGCATCCTCGGCCCGCGGGCCGTGCAGCTGCACCTGGTGGCCGAGGTCCAGCAGGTCTACCGCTCGCAGGGTGTGTCGATCCACGACAAGCACATCGAGATCATCGTCCGGCAGATGCTCAAGCGCGTGAACGTGCTGGAGTCGGGCGACGCCGACATGCTGCCCGGCGAACTCGTCGAGCGGCCGCGCTTCGAGCGGATCAACCGCGAGTGCGTGGCCGAGGGCGGCACCCCGGCCTCCGGCCGTCCGGTGCTGATGGGTATCACCAAGGCCTCGCTCGCCACCGAGTCCTGGCTGTCGGCGGCGTCCTTCCAGGAGACGACCCGGGTGCTCACCGACGCGGCGATCCACGCCAAGTCGGACTCGCTGCTCGGCCTCAAGGAGAACGTCATCATCGGAAAGCTCATCCCGGCCGGTACCGGCATGCCGCAGTACCGCAACATCCGGGTCGAGCCGACCGAGGAGGCCAAGGCCGCGATGTACACGGTCGGCGGCTACGACGGCTCCGCGGCGGACTACACCTTCGGCTCGGGCTCCGGTGAGGCCGTGCCGCTGGAGGAGTACGACTTCGGTCAGTACAACCGCTGATTGATCACGAACAGCGCCCGGTCCCTCGCGAGGGACCGGGCGCTGTTCGTCTGTCCGGGAGATGTCGGCCCGGTTACGGTGAAACTTCCTTGACCGGAATGTTGCGGTGAAAGCCGCATGCGAATGCGGAGAACGGCTGGAGAAGCGTGCCGCGCCCGCTAGACTTGTCCCGGGCCCAGTAGCGGTCGGCCGGAAACCGACCACGGGAGCCATAACACGATACGACCACCCACAACGGCGGTCGGCGGGCGCAACCGTTTTGACGTGTTGCGATGGACTAGGTAGTCTTTCCCTTCGTGCCCATGGCTTCATGGGCTCTCATGCGTGCGCGTCGACAGGTTTCCCGCGGGGAGTCGACAGGGGCGCCGTGTGGCCTCCTCCACCGGCCCGGCTCGAAAAGTGGCGCGATCAGTACGCGACACGCCCGAGCGCGGGGGCCGGACCGGATGGAAAATCCGCAGGTCATGACACCGGCAGTACCTGCAAAGCAACAAGATTCGAATCACCGGCAAGCACGAACGGAGACGCGGTGCCTACGATTCAGCAGCTGGTCCGCAAGGGCCGCCAGGATAAGGTCACCAAGACCAAGACCCCGGCGCTCAAGGCCAGCCCCCAGCGACGCGGCACCTGCATGCGCGTTTACACCACGACCCCCAAGAAGCCGAACTCTGCCCTCCGCAAGGTCGCGCGTGTCCGGCTCACCAACGGCATCGAGGTCACGGCCTACATCCCGGGCGTCGGTCACAACCTCCAGGAGCACTCGATCGTGCTCGTCCGTGGCGGTCGTGTGAAGGACCTGCCGGGTGTTCGCTACAAGATCATCCGTGGCTCGCTGGACACCCAGGGTGTTCGTAACCGCAAGCAGGCCCGTAGCCGTTACGGCGCGAAGAAGGAGAAGTAAGAATGCCTCGCAAGGGTTCTCCTGGACGTCGCCAGCTCATGGCCGACCCGGTCCACAACTCGCCCCTGGTCACCGCGCTCATCAACAAGGTGCTCCTGGACGGCAAGCGCTCCATCGCGCAGTCCATCGTCTACGGTGCCCTTGAGGGCTGCCGCGACAAGACCGGCAACGACCCGGTCGTGACCCTGAAGCGCGCGCTGGACAACGTCAAGCCCACCCTTGAGGTCCGCAGCCGCCGTGTCGGTGGCGCGACCTACCAGGTCCCGGTCGAGGTGCGCGCCGCGCGCAGCACCACCCTGGCCCTGCGCTGGCTGGTGCAGTACTCCCGCGCCCGCCGTGAGAAGACCATGACCGAGCGCCTCATGAACGAGCTCCTTGACGCCAGCAACGGCCTCGGGGCGAGCGTGAAGAAGCGCGAGGACACCCACAAGATGGCCGAGTCCAACAAGGCCTTCGCCCACTACCGCTGGTAACAGCGGGTTCGACGAGACGACGAGGACGCGAGAGAAGTGGCCACCACGACCGCTCTTGACCTGGCCAAGGTCCGCAACATCGGGATCATGGCCCACATCGACGCGGGCAAGACCACGACGACCGAGCGCATCCTGTTCTACACCGGTATCAACTACAAGATCGGTGAGGTCCACGAGGGCGCAGCCACGATGGACTGGATGGAGCAGGAGCAGGAGCGTGGTATCACCATCACCTCCGCTGCTACCACCTGCGAGTGGCTCGGCCACACGATCAACATCATCGACACGCCGGGTCACGTGGACTTCACCATCGAGGTGGAGCGCTCGCTCCGCGTCCTCGACGGTGCCGTCGCCGTGTTCGACGGTGTGGCCGGTGTGGAGCCGCAGTCGGAGACGGTGTGGCGTCAGGCCGACCGTTACGACGTGCCCCGTATCTGCTTCGTCAACAAGATGGACCGGGTCGGCGCGGAGTTCCACCGCTGCGTCGACATGATGATCAGCCGCCTGGACGCGACCCCCGCCGTCATCCAGCTTCCCTGGGGCGTCGAGGCCGACTTCAAGGGCGTCATCGACCTGGTCAAGATGAAGGGCCTGCTCTGGAGCGCCGAGGCGGCCAAGGGCGAGATGTACGAGACCGTGGAGATCCCGGCGGAGCACGCCGAGACCGCCCGCGAGTGGCGTGACAAGCTCGTCGAGACCATCGCCGAGAACGACGACGAGCTGATGGAGCTCTTCCTGGAGGGCGTCGAGCCCACCGAGGAGCAGCTGGTCGCGGCCATTCGCCGCGCGACGCTGTCCAGCGCCGTCAACCCGGTCCTGACCGGCACCGCGTTCAAGAACAAGGGCGTGCAGCCCCTGCTCGACGCGATCGTCGCATACCTCCCCGCTCCGATCGACATCCCGGCCTTCAAGGGCCACGCGGTCGGCAAGGAAGACGAGGTCATCGAGCGTCACGCGGACGTGAGCGAGCCGTTCTCCGCGCTGGCCTTCAAGATCATGAGCGACCAGCACCTGGGCCGTCTCACCTACATCCGCATCTACTCGGGCACGCTCGAGACCGGCACCGCCGTGGTCAACTCGGTGAAGGGCCGCAAGGAGCGGATCGGCAAGATCTACCAGATGCACGCCAACAAGCGCGAGGAGCGCCCGTCGGCCGTCGCTGGTCAGATCGTCGCCGTCATGGGTCTGAAGGACACCACCACCGGTGACACCCTGGCCGACCCGGCCAACCCGGTCGTCCTGGAGTCGATGAACTTCCCGGCGCCGGTCATCAGCGTCGCGATCGAGCCCAAGACCAAGGGCGACCAGGAGAAGCTGGGCACCGCGATCCAGCGTCTGGCCGAGGAGGACCCGTCCTTCCAGGTCCGGCGTGACGAGGAAACCGGGCAGACGGTCATCTGGGGTATGGGCGAGCTCCACCTGGAGATCCTCGTCGACCGGATGCGCCGCGAGTTCAAGGTCGAGGCCAACATCGGCCGCCCGCAGGTCGCCTACCGCGAGACCATCCGCCGCAAGGTGGAGAAGGTTGACTACACCCACAAGAAGCAGACCGGTGGTTCCGGTCAGTTCGCGCGGGTCATCATCAACCTTGAGCCGCTGGGCGAGGGCAACGACGGCTACGAGTTCGAGAACAAGGTTTCGGGCGGTCGCGTTCCGAGGGAGTACATCCCCTCGGTCGACGCGGGTGCTCAGGAGGCCGCCGAGTTCGGCGTGCTGGCCGGTTACCCGATGGTGGGCGTGAAGGTGACGCTGACCGACGGTGCGGCCCACGACGTCGACTCCTCGGAAATGGCCTTCAAGATCGCTGGCTCGATGGCCTTCAAGGAGGCCGCGCGCAAGGCGGACGCCGTAATCCTGGAGCCGATGATGGCCGTCGAGGTCACCACGCCCGAGGACTACATGGGTGACGTCATCGGTGACCTCAACGGTCGCCGCGGGCAGATCCAGGCGATGGACGAGCGCTCCGGCGCCCGGATCGTCAAGGCACTCGTGCCGCTCTCTGAGATGTTCGGTTACGTGGGTGACCTCCGCAGCCGGACCCAGGGGCGTGCGAGCTACAGCATGCAGTTCGACTCCTATGCGGAAGTGCCTGCGCACATCGCCAAGGAGATCGTCGCGAAGGTGCGGGGCGAGTAAGTCCGGCATTCGCTTCGGTGCGGGCGGCGAGGAGATCGTCGCCCCGCCACCGAGGGGGTGCGGGATGAGTAAGCCCGGCATTCGCTTCGGTATGGGCGGCGAGGAGATCGTCGCCCCACTACCGGAGGGGTGCGGGGCGAGCGGTTTCTCGCCGGCCGGTTCCGGCAGGGACCGGCTTCCCCAAGCCCGAGTGAAAAGACGCAAGTCAAGTCAGAATCTCTAAGGAGACAAGCAGTGGCCAAGGCCAAGTTCGAGCGGACCAAGCCGCACGTAAACATCGGCACCATTGGGCACATCGACCACGGCAAGACCACTCTGACCGCGGCGATCACCAAGGTGCTCCACGAGCGTTTCCCGAACCTCAACGAGGCGACCCCGTTCGACAAGATCGACAAGGCGCCCGAGGAGAAGGCTCGTGGTATCACGATCTCCATCGCGCACGTCGAGTACCAGACCGAGAAGCGCCACTACGCTCACGTGGACTGCCCCGGTCACGCCGACTACGTGAAGAACATGATCACCGGTGCGGCTCAGATGGACGGCGCGATCCTCGTGGTCGCCGCCACCGACGGTCCGATGCCGCAGACCAAGGAGCACGTCCTCCTGGCCCGCCAGGTCGGCGTTCCCTACATCGTCGTTGCCCTCAACAAGGCCGACATGGTGGACGACGAGGAGATCCTGGAGCTCGTCGAGCTCGAGGTCCGTGAGCTCCTCTCGGCCCAGGAGTTCCCCGGCGACGACCTGCCGGTCGTCCGCGTCTCAGCGCTGAAGGCGCTTGAGGGCGACAGCAAGTGGGGCGACTCGATCATCGAGCTCATGACCGCCGTGGACGAGAACGTCCCCGAGCCGACCCGTGAGACCGACAAGCCGTTCCTCATGCCGATCGAGGACGTCTTCTCGATCACCGGTCGCGGCACCGTCGTCACCGGCCGTATCGAGCGCGGTGTCGTCAAGGTCAACGAGACCGTCGACATCATCGGCATCAAGGACACCAAGACCACCACCACGGTCACCGGTGTCGAGATGTTCCGCAAGCTCCTCGACGAGGGCCAGGCCGGTGACAACGTCGGTCTGCTCCTGCGTGGTATCAAGCGTGAGGACGTCGAGCGCGGCCAGTGCATCATCAAGCCGGGCACGACCACCCCGCACACCGAGTTCGAGGCTCAGGTCTACATCCTGTCCAAGGACGAGGGTGGCCGCCACACGCCGTTCTTCAACAACTACCGTCCGCAGTTCTACTTCCGTACGACTGACGTGACCGGTGTTGTGAACCTGCCCGAGGGCACCGAGATGGTCATGCCCGGTGACAACACCGAGATGTCCGTCCAGCTCATCCAGCCCATCGCGATGGAGGACGGTCTCAAGTTCGCCATCCGTGAGGGTGGCCGCACCGTCGGTGCGGGTCGAGTGACCAAGATCATCAAGTAGTACGATCGCGGAGTGGCGGTCGGCCCTCACGAAAGGGCCGGCCGCCGCACCACGAGGAGGCGGTGCCGTACGGCATGCGCTTCCGGCAACGCCCCACGAACCGTGATCTCGCAGTTGGTTCGGCCGCAACGTGACCGAAGTAACTGCCAGATCACGGAAGAAAGCGCAGATCAACAGCGTCTGCTACGTGGGACACCCATAGCGGCCACAGGCCGCACGCAACTTTTTCAGACGACAGCGAAGGACACCGAGGCCATTATGGCGGGACAGAAGATCCGCATCCGGCTCAAGGCCTATGACCACGAGGTCATCGACAGCTCGGCCAAGAAGATCGTCGAGACGGTGACGCGGACTGGCGCTAAGGTCGCGGGCCCGGTTCCGCTGCCGACCGAGAAGAACGTGTACTGCGTCATCCGCTCGCCGCACAAGTACAAGGACAGCCGCGAGCACTTTGAGATGCGCACGCACAAGCGGCTGATTGACATCATCGACCCGACGCCCAAGACCGTCGACTCGCTCATGCGGCTCGACCTTCCGGCCGGCGTTGACATCTCGATCAAGCTCTGAGGGAACGCACTGACATGGCTAAGCAGATCAAGGGCGTCCTGGGCAAGAAGCTCGGCATGACCCAGGTCTTCGACGCAGACAACCGGATGGTCCCGGTGACCGTCGTCGAGGCCGGTCCGTGCGTGGTGACCCGCGTCCGCACCCCTGAGAAGGACGGCTACTCCGCCGTTCAGCTCGGCTTCGGGCAGGTCGACCCGCGGAAGGTCAACAAGCCGCTCGGCGACTACCTGCGCAAGCATGACATCACCCCGCGCCGTTACTTCGCGGAGATCCGCACCGACGACGCGAGCGAGTACACCCTCGGCCAGGAGCTTCTGGCTGACACCTTCGAGGCCGGCCAGCTCGTCGACGTGACGGGCAAGAGCAAGGGTAAGGGCTTCGCCGGTGCCATGAAGCGTCACGGCTTCAAGGGTCTGGGCGCCTCGCACGGTACCCAGCGCAAGCACCGCTCGCCGGGTTCCATCGGTGGCTGCGCCACCCCCGGCCGCGTCTTCAAGGGCCTGCGCATGGCCGGTCGGATGGGTAACGTCCGCACCACCATCCAGAGCCTGAAGGTTCACGCCGTGGACGCCGAGAAGGGTCTCATCCTGATTAAGGGTGCGATCCCCGGCGCCAACGGCAGCCTGGTTCTCGTCCGCACCGCTGCCAAGAAGGGGGCTGCCAAGTGAGCACCATTGACGTCCTCGACGTGAGCGGAGCGAAGACCGGCACCGTCGACCTGCCCGGAGACGTCTTCGGCGCCAAGGTCAACATCCCGCTGATCCACCAGGTCGTCGTGGCCCAGCTCGCCGCTCGCCGGCAGGGCACGCACAAGGCCAAGACCCGTGGCGAGGTCAGCGGTGGCGGCAAGAAGCCGTACCGCCAGAAGGGCACCGGCCGCGCCCGTCAGGGTTCGACCCGCGCCCCGCAGTTCGCCGGTGGTGGCACCGTCCACGGCCCGGTTCCGCGGGACTACGCCCAGCGGACCCCCAAGAAGATGAAGGCCGCCGCCCTGCGTGGCGCCCTCTCCGACCGGGCGTCCGGTGGCCGCGTTCACGTGGTCAGCGGTCTGGTCGCCGGTGAGACCCCGAAGACCAAGGCGGCTCTTGAGTCGCTTCGGAAGATCACGCAGGCTCGTAGCGTCCTGGTCGTCGTCGACGAGAGCGACGAGCTCACCTGGCTGAGCCTGCGCAACGCCCCCGAGGTCCACCTGCTGGACGCCGGGCAGCTGAACACCTACGACGTGCTCTGCTACGACGACGTCGTCTTCACTCAGGAGGCGTACGACCAGGTCGTCGCGCGTCTGAGCAAGAGCGGGAAGGAAGACGCCTGATGGAGAAGATCGCCGACCCGCGCGACGTCATCATCAAGCCGGTTGTGTCGGAGAAGAGCTACGGCTTGATCGACGAGCACAACAAGTACACGTTCATGGTGAAGAAGACGGCCAACAAGACGCAGATCAAGATCGCCGTTGAGCAGATCTTCGGCGTCAAGGTGACCACCGTCAACACCATCAACCGCCAGGGCAAGCGCAAGCGGACCAGGTCCGGCTACGGCCAGCGCCCCAGCACCAAGCGCGCGATCGTCAGCCTGGTCGAAGGCGACCGGATCGACATCTTCGGCCAGGTCGGCTGACCCGCTCGCTCAGTAAGTAAGAGGGCGAACGCCCCCCGCCTCCCGGCGGGGGGCATTCGCCCGGATTAACCGACGAAGGATGAACGAAAAAGATGGGCATCCGTAAACTCAAGCCGACGACCCCGGGTCGCCGCGGCGCCAGCGTCTCGGACTTCTCCGAGATCACGCGCAGCACGCCCGAGAAGTCGCTGCTTGCGCCCCTTCACAGCAAGGGCGGCCGTAACGTCCACGGCCGGGTTACCACCCGTCACCAGGGTGGTGGCCACAAGCGTGCCTACCGGATCATCGACTTCCGGCGCCACGACAAGGACGGGATCCCGGCCAAGGTCGCTCACATCGAGTACGACCCGAACCGCACGTCCCGCATCGCTCTGCTGCACTACGCCGACGGGGAGAAGCGCTACATCCTCTGCCCGACCGGCCTCAAGCAGGGCGACAGGATCGAGAACGGCCCCACGGCCGACATCAAGCCGGGCAACTGCCTGCCGCTGCGCAACATCCCGACCGGTACCTTCATCCACGCGGTGGAGCTCCGTCCGGGTGGTGGCGCCAAGCTGGGCCGGTCCGCCGGTGCGCAGATCCAGCTGCTCGCCAAGGAGGGCCAGTACGCCACCCTGCGTATGCCGTCCGGCGAAATGCGCCAGGTCGACGTTCGCTGCCGGGCCTCCATCGGCCAGGTCGGCAACGCCGAGCAGGGCAACATCAACTGGGGTAAGGCCGGCCGTATGCGGTGGAAGGGCAAGCGCCCCACCGTCCGCGGTGTCGCGATGAACCCGGTCGACCACCCGCACGGTGGTGGTGAGGGTAAGACCTCCGGTGGTCGTCACCCCGTCAACCCGAAGGGTAAGCCCGAGGGTCGTACCCGTGCGGCGAACAAGGCCAGCGACCGGCTGATCATCCGTCGTCGGACCAAGCGGAAGAAGCGGTAGGAGCAGCCAAAATGCCACGTAGCCTTAAGAAGGGTCCCTTCGTGGACGACCACCTTCAGAAGAAGGTGGATGCCCAGAACGAGAAGGGCACCAAGAACGTCATCAAGACGTGGTCGCGGCGCTCCATGATCGTGCCCGACATGCTCGGTCACACGATCGCCGTTCACGACGGTCGCAAGCACGTCCCGGTGTTCGTCACCGAGTCGATGATCGGTCACAAGCTCGGCGAGTTCGCTCCGACGCGGACGTTCCGCAGCCACGTCAAGGAAGACCGCCGCAGCCGGCGGTAAGCGCCTTAGAAGGTAAGAGGAGTAAGCGATGGAAGCCAGGGCTCAGGTGCGGTTTGCGCGCCACACGCCCATGAAGGCCCGCCGCGTGGTGGACCTCATTCGCGGGCTGCCCGCTTCGGAGGCGCAGGCCGTGCTGCAGTTCGCTCCCCAGTCGGCGAGCGAGACCGTGTACAAGGTGCTGTCGAGCGCCATTGCGAACGCGGAGCACAACTTCAAGCTCGACCGCGACACGCTCTTCGTGAGTCGTGCGTGGGTCGACGAGGGCCCGACGCTGAAGCGGTTCCGTCCCCGCGCTCAGGGTCGTGCCTATCGGATCAACAAGCGGACGAGCCACATCACCGTGATCGTGGAGTCCCGCGAGCCGAAGGGGAGGACCCGCTAGTGGGTCAGAAGGTTAACCCGCACGGGTTCCGCCTCGGCGTCACGACCGACTTCAAGAGCCGGTGGTATGCCGACAAGCTCTACAAGTCGTACGTCGCCGAGGACGTGGCGATCCGCCGCATGCTGAAGAAGGGCATGGAGCGGGCCGGCATCTCCAAGGTGGAGATCGAGCGGACCACCGACCGTGTTCAGGTCGACATCCACACCGCCCGTCCGGGCATCGTCATCGGCCGCCGCGGCGCCGAGGCCGACCGGATCCGTGGCGACCTCGAGAAGCTGACCAAGAAGCAGGTTCAGCTGAACATCCTTGAGGTCAAGAACCCGGAGATCGACGCTCAGCTCGTCGCGCAGGGTGTGGCCGAGCAGCTGTCCAGCCGTGTTTCGTTCCGGCGGGCCATGCGCAAGGCCATGCAGTCGGCCATGAAGAGCGGCGCCAAGGGCATCCGGGTGCAGTGCTCCGGCCGTCTGGGCGGCGCCGAGATGTCCCGCTCGGAGTTCTACCGCGAGGGCCGCGTGCCCCTGCACACGCTCCGTGCGGACATCGACTACGGCCTCTACGAGGCCCGTACCACCTTCGGCCGCATCGGCGTGAAGGTGTGGATCTACAAGGGTGAGGCTCCGACCAGCCGCGCCGAGCGTGAGGCGGCTGCCGCCGGTGCTCGTGCGGGCCAGCGTCGCGACGACCGTCGCGGTGCCGGAGCCGGTGGTGACCGTCCCCGCCGTGCCGGTGGCGACCGTCCCCGTCGCGGCGCAGGCCGTGGCGACCGTGCCCCCAGGACCGAGGCGGCCTCGCAGGCTGCCCCCGAGACCGGCCCGGCTGAGCAGCCGGGTGCTGAAGGGAGCTGACCATGCTGATCCCTCGCAGGGTCAAGCACCGCAAGCAGCACCGGCCTGACCGTCACGGCGCCGCCAAGGGTGGCACCAGGGTCGTGTTCGGCGAGTTCGGCATTCAGGCGCTTGAGCACTCCTACGTGACCAACCGCCAGATCGAGTCGGCTCGTATCGCCATGACCCGTCACATCAAGCGTGGCGGAAAGGTCTGGATCAACATCTACCCGGACCGTCCCCTCACCAAGAAGCCTGCCGAGACCCGTATGGGTTCTGGTAAGGGTTCGCCGGAGTGGTGGATCGCCAACGTCAAGCCCGGTCGCGTCATGTTCGAGCTTTCGGGTGTCGCTGAGCCGGTGGCTCGCGAAGCCCTGCGTCGTGCGATGCACAAGCTCCCGATGAAGTGCCGGTTCGTTAAGCGTGAAGTGGGTGAGGCGTGATGGCTAAGGGCCTGACCGCCGGTGAGCTGCGGGCAGAGGACCAGGACACCCTGGTCCAGAAGCTGAAGGAAGCCAAGGAGGAGCTGTTCAACCTCCGCTTCCAGGCCGCGACCGGCCAGTTGGAGAGCCACGGGCGGCTGCGCGCCGTCCGCCGCGAGATCGCCCGTATCTACACCGTGATGCGCGAGCGGGAGCTCGGCATTGTGACGGTTGAGAAGGAGTCGATCGATGGCTGAGACTGCTGAGAGCACGACCGAGGCGCGGAACTACCGCAAGACCCGTGAGGGTCTGGTCGTCAGCGACAAGATGGACAAGACTGTCGTCGTCGCTGTCGAAGACCGCGTCAAGCACCCCTTGTACGGCAAGGTCATCCGCCGGACGACCAAGTACAAGGCCCACGACGAGGCCAACGCCTGCGGCGTCGGCGACCGCGTTCTCCTGATGGAGACCCGGCCGCTGTCCGCCAGCAAGCGCTGGAGGGTCGTCGAGATCCTCGAGCGGGCCAAGTAAAGAACGCGCCTCGTGGGGGGTGACCTGCGTCACCCCCCATGACGGTGTCCAAGGGGGCGGAGCCCGCCTTCGCCCCGCCTGCGGCGGCGGCTCGAAGAGCTGTCGCCGGAGGAACAAGACCACAGCGGTTCCGCAAGGCTCGCCCTCCGGGTGAGAACCAGCGAGACAAACAGGAGTACAAGTGATCCAGCAGGAGTCGCGGCTCAAGGTCGCCGACAACACGGGAGCGAAGGAAGTCCTTTGCATCCGTGTGCTCGGCGGTTCGGGCCGGCGCTACGCGGGAATCGGCGACATCATCGTCGCCACGGTCAAGGACGCCATCCCTGGCGGCACCGTGAAGAAGGGCGACGTGGTCAAGGCCGTCGTCGTCCGCACTGTCAAGGAGCGCCGCCGGCCCGACGGCTCCTACATCCGCTTCGACGAGAACGCCGCCGTCATCATCAAGGACAGCGGTGACCCTCGCGGTACGCGTATCTTCGGCCCCGTCGGACGTGAGCTGCGTGACAAGAAGTTCATGCGCATCATCTCGCTCGCGCCGGAGGTGTTGTAATGCCGAAGCTGCATGTGAAGAAGGGTGACCTGGTTCAGGTCATCGCCGGTAAGGACAAGGGTGCCAAGGGTCGTGTGATCGCCGCCCTCCCGCGCGAGGAGCGCGTGGTGGTCGAAGGCGTCAACATGATCAAGAAGCACTCCAAGGAGACCCACCAGGGCCCGCGTGGCGCCAAGACCGGCGGCGTGCAGACCATGGAGGCTCCCATCCACGTGAGCAACGTCAAGAAGCTCAAGGATGACGAGAAGCCTGCCAAGAAGGAGTCGGCCAAGGCCGCCTCTGACGAGTCGGGTGAGGACAACTGATGACCGCGAACACCACTGAGTCCGTCGAGACTCGGCCCACTCCGCGCCTCAAGCAGCGCTACCGCGAGGAGATCATCGCGAAGCTGCACGAGGAGTTCGGGTTCGAGAACATCATGCTGGTGCCCACGATCACCAAGATCAAGGTGAACATGGGCGTCGGCGAGGCCGCGCGCGACTCGAAGCTCATCGACGGCGCCGTCCGTGACCTCACCGTGATCACCGGTCAGAAGCCGGCGGTCGTCCGGGCCCGTAAGTCCATCGCCCAGTTCAAGCTGCGCGAGGGCATGCCGATCGGCGCGCACGTCACCCTGCGCAACGACCGGATGTGGGAGTTCCTGGACCGGCTGCTGTCGCTGGCGCTGCCGCGTATCCGGGACTTCCGCGGTCTGTCTCCCAAGCAGTTCGACGGCAACGGGAACTACACCTTCGGTCTCACCGAGCAGGTCATGTTCCACGAGGTCGACCAGGACAAGATCGACCGTCAGCGTGGCATGGACATCACGATCGTGACCACTGCTAAGACCGACGACCAGGGCCGGGCGCTGCTCAAGCACCTCGGTTTCCCGTTCAAGGAGGCCTGATCATGGCGAAGACGTCGCTCAAGGTCAAGGCCGCTCGCAAGGCCAAGTTCGAGGTCCGGGCGTACACTCGGTGCTCGCGCTGTGGTCGTCCCCGCGCCGTCTACAGGAAGTTCGGCCTGTGCCGCATCTGCTTCCGCGAGATGGCGCACCGGGGCGAGCTGCCCGGCATCACCAAGTCCAGCTGGTAGACGCTCGCGCGGCCTCCGTGAACACCACGGGCCCGCGCGGCGCCAGCCGCACATAGAAGTTCGTATTCACCGGGCGCTGCCTTAAGCGCCCATGACCGCACCGTAGGTCCCTTGTGGAAACCGCGGTGAGGAAGGCCACCGGCCATGACGATGACCGACCCGATCGCAGACATGCTGACGCGTCTGCGAAACGCGAACTCGGCGTACCACGACACCGTGGCAATGCCGTACTCGAAGATCAAGGCGCACATCGCCGAGATCCTCCAGCAGGAGGGTTACATCCAGTCCTGGAGCGTCGAAGACGCCAAGGTCGGAAAGAACCTCGTGGTGGAGCTCAAGTTCGGGCCGAGCCGTGAGCGGGCGCTCGCGGGCCTGCGCCGGGTTTCCAAGCCCGGTCTGCGGGTTTATGCAAAGAAGGACAACCTGCCCCGAGTCCTGGGTGGACTGGGCGTCGCGATCATCTCGACGTCCGGCGGCCTCATGACCGACAAGCAGGCCGGTAAGCGCGGAGTGGGCGGGGAAGTCCTC
Source organism: Streptosporangium sp. NPDC000396 (assembly GCF_042898655.1). NCBI lineage: Bacteria > Bacillati > Actinomycetota > Actinomycetes > Streptosporangiales > Streptosporangiaceae > Streptosporangium > Streptosporangium sp. NPDC000396. The sequence goes on along the minus strand of NZ_JBIAZA010000032.1, from coordinate 103,724 downwards.
GCCTTCGTTTGGTAGAAGGGAGAAAACACAGCATGTCGCGAATCGGACGGCTGCCCATCCCTGTACCGAACGGCGTGGACATCGCCATCGATGGCCGGAATGTCACGGTCAAGGGCCCCAAGGGCACGCTTTCACACACGGTCGCTGAGCCGATCGAGGTCGCCAAGGGCGAGGACGGTGCTGTCACCGTCACGCGTCCCAGCGACGAGAACAAGGTCCGTGCGCTGCACGGGCTGTCCCGCACGCTGATCGCCAACATGGTGACCGGCGTGACCCAGGGATACTCCAAGACTCTGGAGATCGTGGGCGTCGGTTACCGTGTCCAGGCCAAGAGCCCGACTCAGCTCGAGTTCGCTCTCGGCTTCAGCCACCCGGTGATCGTCGACGCCCCCGAGGGTGTCTCCTTCCGCGTCGAGAAGCCGACCCTGTTCCACGTGGACGGCATCGACAAGCAGAAGGTCGGCGAGATCGCCGCGAACATCCGCAAGCTGCGCAAGCCCGACCCGTACAAGGGCAAGGGCGTGCGTTACCAGGGCGAAGTTATCCGCCGCAAGGTCGGAAAGGCTGGTAAGTAGGCATGGCTGGCAAGACTGCGTTCGGCAAGCACACGGCCGCCCGCGCCGTCTCGCGGGCCCGCCGCCACGGCCGAGTCCGCAAGAAGGTTGTTGGTACGGCCGAGCGTCCGCGCCTGGTCGTCAACCGCTCCACGCGACACCTGTTCGTGCAGATCGTCGACGACTCCCAGGGCCACACGCTGGTGAGCGCCTCCACCATGGACGCCTCCCTGCGCTCGGCCGCGGGTGACAAGACCGACAAGGCGAAGCAGGTCGGCGAGCTTCTCGCTCAGCGGGCCAAGGCTGCCGGGATCACCGCCGTCGTGTTCGACCGTGGTGGCAACCGCTACGCGGGCCGCATCGCGGCCCTCGCGGACAGCGCCCGCGAAGGCGGGCTGGAGTTCTGATGGCCCGTCTTACGAATGAGAAGAGGAACCACTAATGGCTGGAGCACCGCGTCGCGGTGGCGCCGCCGGTGGCGAGCGGCGTGACGGTCGTCGTGACGACCGCCGCGGTGGCAACGCTGACAAGGGCGTCTCGTACATCGAGCGCGTCGTAAAGATCAACCGAGTGGCCAAGGTCGTGAAGGGTGGTCGTCGCTTCAGCTTCACCGCCCTGGTCGTCGTCGGTGACGGCAACGGCATGGTCGGCGTCGGCTACGGCAAGGCCAAGGAAGTGCCCGCGGCCATCGCCAAGGGCGTCGAAGAGGCCAAGAAGCACTTCTTCAGGGTGCCCCGCATCCAGGGCACCATCCCGCACATCGTGCAGGGTGAAGAGGCCGCGGGTGTCGTCTTCCTCCGTCCGGCCTCGCCCGGTACCGGTGTCATCGCCGGTGGCCCGGTGCGCGCCGTTCTGGAGTGCGCCGGCATCCACGACGTGCTGTCGAAGTCGCTCGGCTCGGACAACCCGATCAACATCGTGCACGCCACCGTGGCGGCTCTGAAGGGCCTCAGCCGCCCTGAGGAGATCGCGGCCCGGCGTGGCCTGCCGATCGAGGACGTCGCCCCCAAGGCCATGCTCAAGGCTCGCGCCGAGGGCATGGCGGAGGCCGCGGCGGCTAAGGCGGTGAGCTAGCCGATGGCACGCCTGAAGATCACTCAGGTCCGCTCGAAGATCGGCGGCAAGCAGAACCAGCGTGACTCGCTGCGCTCGCTCGGTCTGAAGCGAATCGGCGACGTCGTCGTCAAGGAGGACCGCCCGGAGATCCGCGGCATGGTCTCCGTGGTGACGCACCTCGTCACCGTGGAAGAGGTCGACTAGACATGGCAGAGAACACTCCGCTCCGTATCCACCACCTGCGTCCGGCCCCCGGCGCCAACAAGTCGAAGGTCCGCAAGGGCCGCGGCGAGGCGTCCAAGGGCAAGACCGCCGGTCGTGGCACCAAGGGCACGACGTCCCGGACCACGGTTCCCCTCGGCTTCGAGGGTGGCCAGGTTCCGCTCCAGCGGCGTCTGCCCAAGTTCAAGGGCTTCTCCAACGCCCTGTTCAAGACGACCTACCAGGTTGTCAACCTGGACAGGCTCGGCGAGCTGTTCCCCGAGGGTGGCGACGTCACCGTCGAGGCGCTGGTCGCCAAGGGCGCGGTCCGCAAGAGGCAGCTCGTGAAGGTCCTGGGAACGGGCGAGATCTCCGTGGCGTTGAACGTGCAGGCGCACGCCTTCTCCGCCAGCGCCAAGGAGAAGATCGCCGCTGCCGGTGGCTCCGTCTCCGAGCTGTAGCATCACGACGCGGCGCGGGGGCTCGTAATGGGCTCCCGCGCCCGTAGTGCGTTAGAGTTCGCTGGATAGTGGGTCTCAACTCATTTCCGTGGGCTCGCTGACTTGAGATAGCAAAGATGGACCACCCCCGACCCATCGCTGACCGACCTCGCCTTTCAGGCGCGCAGGAGGGACCGTGCTGACCGCGTTTACCCGAGCGTTCCGTACGCCGGACCTGCGAAAGAAGTTGCTCTTCACACTGGGCATCATCGCGCTGTTCCGGCTCGGCTCGGTTCTTCCGACTCCGGGTGTCAACAACGAAAACATCGCCCGATGCCTCCAGCAGGCACAGGCCGGCGATGCCGGAAACATCTATGGCATGGTGCAGCTGTTCAGCGGTGGCGCCTTGCTCAAGCTGTCGGTGTTCGCGCTCGGCATCATGCCGTACATCACAGCGAGCATCATTCTCCAACTCCTGGTCGTGGTGATTCCTCGCCTGGAAGCCCTCAAGAAGGAGGGCCAGGCAGGCCAGACCAAGATCACGCAATATACGCGTTACCTGACGGTCGGCCTGGCCATTCTCCAGTCGACCGCCTTCATCGCCCTCGCGCGCAGCGGGCAGCTTTTCCCCGGGTGCCGTGAGGAGATCCTGCTCGACAAGGACAACGTCTTCGCCATCGCCACCATGGTGGTGACGATGACCGCCGGTACCGCCGTCATCATGTGGCTGGGCGAGCTCGTCACGGACCGCGGCGTCGGCAACGGCATGTCCATCCTGATCTTCACTCAGGTCATCGCGGTCTTCCCGGCCGAGCTGCTGAACATCGCCCGTCAGAAGGGCGCCTTCGTCTTCAGCGTGGTGATCGTGACCGGTATCGCGATGATCGCCCTGGTGGTCATGGTGGAGCAGGCGCAGCGCCGGGTACCCGTGCAGTACGCCAAGCGCATGGTCGGCCGCCGGATGTACGGCGGGACCTCGACCTACATCCCCCTGAAGGTGAACCAGGCCGGCATCATCCCGGTCATCTTCGCCTCCTCGCTGCTCTACCTTCCGCAGCTGCTCACGACGCTCTTCAGCAACACCCAGGAAGAGCCGAACGCCATCGTCAGCTGGATCCAGCAGCACCTGGTCACGGGTGACACACCCGTCTACATGGCCACCTTCTTCCTGCTGATCGTCTTCTTCACTTACTTCTATGTGTCCATTACCTTCAACCCCGTTGAAGTCGCCGACAACATGAAGAAGTACGGTGGGTTCATTCCGGGTATCCGCCCGGGCCGGCCGACGGCTGAGTACTTGAACTACGTGCTCACGCGACTCACGGCTCCCGGCGCGATCTATCTGGGCCTGATTTCCATGGTCCCGATCGTCGCGCTGGCGCTCGTCGGCGCGAGTCAGAACTTCCCGTTCGGAGGGACGAGCATTCTGATCATGGTTGGTGTCGGCCTTGACACCGTGAAGCAGATCGAAAGCCAGCTCCAGCAGCGCAACTACGAAGGTTTCCTGAGGTAGTGCGTCTCGTCCTGGTGGGGCCCCCCGGAGCGGGTAAGGGGACGCAGGCCCAGTTCATCGCATCGAACCTGTCCATCCCGAAGATCTCGACAGGTGACATCTTCCGTGCCAATGTCTCGGGCGGTACGGAGCTCGGCAAGCTTGCCAAGGAATACATGGACCGCGGCGATCTCGTGCCCGACGAGGTCACCATCGCGATGGTCCGCGACCGCCTCTCGGAGAGCGACGCGCAGGACGGTTTCCTGCTCGACGGCTTCCCCAGGAACGTGCCCCAGGCCGAGATCCTGAAGAAGATGCTCGCCGAGTTCGGTGCCGGCCTGGACATCGTCCTTGAGCTCGTGGTGGACGACGAGGAGGTCGTGCGACGGCTGGCCGGCCGCCGCACGTGCAGCCAGTGCGGTCGCATCTGGCACGTCGACTTCGACGACAAGAAGGACGACGTCTGCGACGCCTGCGGTGGACGGCTCTACCAGCGCGATGACGACAAGGAGCAGACCGTCCGGCACCGGCTGGAGGTCTACCAGGAGCAGACCGCTCCGCTCGTCTCCTTCTACGCCGACGAGGGCATCCTGGTCGGGGTGGACGCGACCGGTCCGGTGGAAGAGGTCACCCAGCGCGCGATGGAGGCATTGGGTCCCTACGCGGACTAGAGAGATCTCACCGAGCACGCCACCCATGGGTTCCCATGGGTGGCGTGCTGCCGTTTAGGGCACAATCGGGGGAATTGGGCTCCCGGATTGCCCGTTGAATCACCCCAGGGGGTGCGCACGTGTTCAAGAAGAACAAGCACGGAATTCAGATCAAGACGCCCGAGCAGCTGGAGAAGATGCGGGCGGCGGGCCTGGTGGTCGGCCGTACGCTGCAGCTGCTCCGGGAGAGTGTCCAGCCGGGAATGACACCGCTGGACCTCGACGAGATCGCGGAGAAGGCGATCCGGGACGAGGGCGCGATCCCCTCCTTCAAGGGATACCAGGGCTTCCCGGCGACGATCTGCGCGTCGGTGAACCACGAGGTCGTTCACGGTATCCCGAGCAAACGGCGGGCGCTGCAGGAAGGCGACGTCATCTCGATCGACTGTGGGGCCATCCTGGACGGCTGGCACGGCGACTCGGCCATCACGGTTCCGGTGGGCGAGGTGGACCCCAAGCTGACCGAGCTGATGCGGGTCACCGAGGAGGCCATGTGGCGGGGGATCGCCGCGCTCACCGTGGGCCGCCACCTGTCCGACATCGGCCACGAGGTGGAGAAGTACGTCCGCTCCCAGGGCCGCTACGGCATCCCCCAGGAGTACGGCGGGCACGGCATCGGCACCGAGATGCACATGGACCCGTGGGTCGCCAACCATGGCAAGCCGGGCCGCGGGCCGCGCTTCGAGCCGGGCATGTGCTTCGCCGTCGAGCCGATGGTGAACCTCGGCACCGACCGGACCAAGGTCCTGGCCGATGACTGGACCGTCGTCACCGTCGACGGCAAGGCCTCCGCCCACTTCGAGCACAGCGTTGCGGTGACCCATAATGGACCTTGGGTACTGACCGCCCTTGACGGGGGTGAAGAGCGGCTTGCCGAGCTGTTGGGAAACGCGGGCTAGGTGAACATCCCGCGCCGGTGAGCGGATGTGGTTGAGATGGCGGCAAGCCCGGACATGCGGGCCTCGGACGGCGATCGGGACAAGGTCGCCACGGTCCTGCAGGAGCACTACGCACAGGGTCGGCTCAGCGCCGACGAGTTCAACGAGCGGCTGGAGCAGCTCTACGGGAGCAAGACGTACGGCGAGCTCGCCATGCTCACCTCCGACCTGCCCGACGTGGACCTGCGTCAGCTGCGTGAGTCCTCGTCCCGCCGAGAGCGCCGTCCGGAGCGCCGTGACAGGCGTCAGCTCCAGAAAAAGGGCCTGGCGGCGGTGTGGGCCAGCTGGGCGGCGGCGAGCGGCGTCAACTGGGCGGTGTGGCTCATTCTCGGGGTGACGAACGGCTTCGACTTCCCCTACCCCTGGCCCCTGTGGGTGATGGGGCCCTGGGGCGTGATGCTGCTGATCACCACGTTCTTCGCTCTCCTGGCAAACAGGGACAACCAGTAATAGTTCACGTTCGTGCTGAGTGTGCATTCCTGCGCAGAGAGGCGGATCGAATCTTCCTAACGTGAGCGGTGTCCGAACGGCGGACCCCTTCTCAGGAGGAAGATATGAGCAAGATTCGCGCCTTTGTCGTCGGTACCGCCCTCACCGGTTCGCTCGCCGCCGGTCTGGCCGCAGCCCCCGCCCAGGCGGCCACCGCCGGCACCTCCGCCGCCCAGCAGGCGCAGAGCCCGCGGAAACACTTCTTCGGCCCGTACTACTCCGCGTTCGGCGGAGGCGAGGACTTCGGCCACCGGTCCTACTTCAAGGGCTACTGGTACAGCGACAGCGGCCGTTACTGGTTCTTCGGGGACCTGTTCGACCGTGATCACGACCGCGAGTACAGCTACGTGTGGTTCAAGTGGCACGACAGGTTCGGCAGCCACGTCAAGTACTACAAGACCTTCGGCAACCGGCACTTCGAGAAGTTCGGCGGTTTCAAGAAGAGCAGCGGCTTCGACGACTTCAAGATCCGCGTCTGCGAGGGCACCGATCGTTTCGACGACTGCGGTGGCTGGGGAGACGCCTTCTAGGGATCACCACTGCCTGAAAAGCCCCCCGATGACTGGTCATCGGGGGGCTTTCGCGCTGTGCCAGAACTTTACCGCCCGTAACAGTTGGCCCTGATCAAGACGGGTAGATGATCGTTGTCGGGGCAGGCCCGTGAGGTGGGGGTGGGTAATGGGCCTCAGGCGAGACCCTGTGGCATCGGCCAAAGTCCTGGTGGGAAGCGCGGCCGTGCTGGTGTTCGCGGGAGGCGCGGCCGGGGGCGGCGATGTGAGCGTCACGCCGTCGACGGTCCACCCGGGACAGAGCGTGAGCATATCCGTCGATCCTTGCGTCGCCCCGGCGACGGCCTACTCCGCGGCGTTCAAGACCACCTCGGCGGGGCTGAGCAAGCATGACGGCACGATGTACGGCACCGCCCGCATCAGTCCCCACGCCGCACCCGGCACCTACGCCATCACCGTTCGCTGCGTCCGGGGCGGGCCGTACAACGGCACGTTCGTCGTGAACGACACCCACCCGACCAACGGGCCCGACACCGGTGGTGGCGGACTCGCGATGGCCGAAGCCGACGACACCGAGCGCACCGCCTGGCTCTTCGGGGCACTGGCCACGGTCGTGACGGCCCTGGGGGCGGGCCTGGCGCTGGTGCGCGGCCGCCGCAAACGAAGCGATCACTAGACTTCCGTGCTCGCCCGGGACCTTTCATGCGGGTCATCGGCGGGGCCGCGTTCCGGGCGGGCACGGATCCATCTCTTTCGTCCGTGTGCTTCTGGGCCTGGCACTCGTGGCGGCCGGGTGCGGCATCGCGGCGCCGGGGGAGAAGGGGAGTCCCGGCGCCCTCCGGGCGGGCGCGTCGCCCGCGCGGGCCGGAGCGGGCGGGTCGGGCCGGCCGACCCCGCTCGCGCAGGAACTCGGCCGAGGCGAGCCGACGCGGATCATGATTCCGAGCATCGGGGTGAACGCCCCGCTGGTGGTGCTCGGGCTGAGGGGCGACGGCACGCTCGCCGTACCGCCGCTCGATCACGCCGACTTCGCCGGCTGGTACGGCGGAGGCCCGACCCCGGGGGAGCCCGGCTCGGCGGTCATCGTCGGGCACCTCGACACCAGGAGCGGGCCCGCCGTGTTCGCCCGGCTCGGCGAGCTCAAGGCCGGGGACCCCATCTTCGTGGCACGCGGGGACGGAACCGTGGCGGTCTTCGCGGTGGAGCGGCTGGAGCAGGCGCCCAAGGATCATTTCCCGGCCGACCGCGTGTACGGCTCGACACGGGAGAGGCGGTTGAGCCTAGTGACGTGTGGTGGGACCTTCGACCAGGTCAGGCGTTCCTACGAGGACAATGTGATCGTTCACGCGCTGTACCGTGCCGGTTACCTCGCCGCGGATCTGCGCTATCCTGGTTAGCGGTTGTGTCAAGGTACCGGCCGTCTGTTTCGCATTTCTTCGCCGCGTACCGTACACTCCTTCTTCGGTTCACTATGACCATTGCGCGTCGGCGGTGTCGCAACCGCCGCTCTCATCGAAGCGCTGGGTCGCGGCTGCTTAGTGTTCCGAAGCCTCAGACGACCGATCAGTGAAACGCGAGGGACATGGCCAAGAAAGACGGCGCCATCGAGATCGAGGGCACTGTGGTTGAGTCGCTCCCGAACGCGATGTTCCGGGTGCAGCTCGATAACGGCCATAAGGTCCTGGCCCACATCAGCGGGCGGATGCGGATGCACTACATCCGAATCCTTCCTGACGACAGGGTGGTCGTCGAACTGAGCCCCTACGACCTTAGTCGTGGGCGGATCGTCTACCGATACAAGTAAGCGTCTGAGGGACGAATAAGGACTATGAAGGTCAAGCCGAGCGTCAAGAAGATCTGTGACAAGTGCAAGGTGATTCGCCGGCACGGTCGCGTCATGGTGATCTGCGACAACCTGCGCCACAAGCAGCGTCAGGGCTAGTCACAGAGAACAGGCCTTACATAGAGTCCGTCCTCGTGGCGGGCTCGACCCATGTGAGGCTGACAAAGTAATCGCGTTTCACACCTGCGTAGGCGGCGATGCCGTACCCCGCAGGAGACCCCCGGTCGGAGGCCGGGGCCCTCGCCCCGGGCATGGGGAGGGGAAGTGAGGCGTAGGACCTCCGCCACAAAGAAGGAGAATGCCCGACCATGGCTCGCCTGGTTGGCGTCGACCTCCCCCGCGACAAGCGGCTGGAGATCGCTCTCACCTACATTTACGGAATCGGCCGCACTCGCGCGCTTGAGACCCTCAAGGCCACGGGCGTGAGTGGCGACCTTCGGGTTCACCAGCTCACGGACGAAGAGCTCGTTCCGCTGCGTGACTACATCGAGGCCAACTTCAAGATCGAAGGTGACCTCCGCCGTGAGGTCCAGGCCGACATTCGCCGCAAGATCGAGATTCAGTGCTACCAGGGCATCCGGCACCGCCGTGGCCTTCCCGTGCACGGTCAGCGTACGCAGACCAACGCGCGCACCCGTAAGGGCAAGAAGAAGACCGTGGCCGGCAAGAAGAAGCCCGGTAAGAAGTAGTCCGCGCAGCCGCAGGACCGAAGACCTCAGGAGTGAAGGCAAGCAATGCCTCCTAAGAGCCGCCAGGGTGCCCCTAAGAAGGTGCGCCGCAAGGAAAAGAAGAACGTCGCTCACGGGCACGCCCACATCAAGAGCACGTTCAACAACACGATCGTTTCGATCACCGACCCGAGCGGGAACGTGATCTCCTGGGCCAGCGCCGGCCACGTCGGGTTCAAGGGCTCCCGTAAGTCCACCCCGTTCGCCGCGCAGATGGCCGCCGAGAACGCCGCGCGCCGCGCCATGGAGCACGGCATGCGCAAGGTCGACGTCTTCGTCAAGGGCCCCGGCTCCGGCCGTGAGACCGCCATCCGTTCGCTGCAGGCGACCGGTCTTGAGGTCGGGTCCATTCAGGACGTCACCCCCGTGCCGCACAACGGCTGCCGTCCGCCCAAGCGCCGTCGCGTCTGACGCCCAGGAGAAGATAGAAAATGGCTCGTTACACGGGTGCGGACTGCAAGCTTTGCCGTCGTGAGAAGACCAAGCTCTTCCTCAAGGGCAAGAAGTGTGAGTCCGCGAAGTGCCCCATCGAGATCCGTCCTTACCCGCCGGGTGAGCACGGCCGCGGCCGTCCCAAGGAGTCTGAGTACCAGCTCCAGCTTCGTGAGAAGCAGAAGACCCGCCGCATCTACGGCGTCCTCGAGAAGCAGTTCCGCAACTACTACGAGGAAGCCAACCGCAAGGGCGGCAAGACCGGCGAGAACCTCCTCCAGATCCTGGAGAGCCGTCTCGACAACGTGGTCTACCGCGCCGGTTTCGCCGAGTCCCGCGACGCCGCTCGCCAGCAGGTCCGTCACGGCCACATCCTGGTGAACGGCAAGAAGGTCGACATCCCGTCGTACCGCGTTCGCGAGCACGACATCGTCGAGGTCCGCGAGCGTTCGCGCAACCTTCTGCCCTACGAGGTGGCTCGCGCCACCTCCGGTGACAAGACGTTCCCGGCCTGGCTGGGCGTCGCTCCGGAGGCCATGCGGGTCCTGATCCACCAGCTCCCGGTCCGTCAGCAGATCGACACCCAGGTCCAGGAGCAGCTGATCGTCGAGCTCTACTCCAAGTAAGAGCTCTCGCAAGTGCCGTGCGGTTCGCCGCACGGCACTTATGCTGTTGTTTCGAGCGACGTCAAATAGCGGGCGTCGCCATGCAGGGGGAGATCCCAAATGCTGATCGCTCAGCGTCCGGCCCTCCTTGAGGAGTCCCTCGAGGAGACCCGGTCCAAGTTCATCATCGAGCCGCTGGAGCCGGGCTTCGGCTACACCATCGGCAACTCGCTGCGTCGCACGCTGCTGTCGTCCATCCCGGGCGCGGCCGTGACCAGCATCCGCATCGAGGGTGTGCTGCACGAGTTCTCGACCGTTCCGGGTGTCAAGGAAGACGTCACCGACATCATCCTGAACCTCAAGGAACTGGTCGTCTCCTCGGAGCACGACGAGCCCGTGGTCATGTACCTGCGCAAGCAGGGCCCCGGCGACGTCACCGCCGCCGACATCGCGCCCCCGGCCGGTGTCGAGGTGCACAACCCCGAGCTGCGCATCGCCACGCTGAACGGCAAGGCGAAGCTGGAGATGGAGCTGACCGTCGAGCGCGGTCGCGGCTACGTCTCCGCGGCGCAGAACAAGCAGCCGGGCCAGGAGATCGGTCGCATCCCGATCGACTCCATCTACTCGCCGGTGCTCAAGGTCACCTACAAGGTCGAGGCGACCCGTGTCGAGCAGCGCACCGACTTCGACCGTCTGATCCTGGACGTCGAGACCAAGCCGTGCATGAAGCCCCGTGACGCGGTGGCCTCCGCCGGTAAGACCCTCGTCGAGCTGTTCGGTCTCGCCCGCGAGCTGAACGTCGAGGCCGAGGGCATCGACATCGGCCCGTCGCCGACGGACGCGGCCCTGGCCGCCGACCTGGCGCTGCCGATCGAGGAGCTGAACCTCACCGTCCGCTCCTACAACTGCCTCAAGCGCGAGGGCATCCACACCGTGGGTGAGCTCGTCGCCCGCAGCGAGCAGGACCTGCTGGACATACGCAACTTCGGTGCGAAGTCCATCGAAGAGGTCAAGCAGAAGCTGCACGAGATGACGCTCGCGCTGAAGGACTCCCCGCCCGGGTTCGACCCGAGCGCGGTGGCCGGTGGCGGCTACGACGACGACGACAGCGCGTACGTCGAGACCGAGCAGTACTGAGTTTGCACATCGGGGGTCCTCAGGACCCGCCGGCCCGACCCCGGTACCTAGTACGGCCGGGGCGGGTTAACTCTCAAGGAGAATGAAATGCCTCAGCCCACCAAGGGCGCCCGTCTCGGCGGAAGCCCGGCTCACGAGCGGCTGATCCTGTCGAACCTCGCCACCCAGCTGTTCCAGCACGGCCGGATCACGACGACCGTGACCAAGGCCAAGCGGCTGCGCCCGCTGGCGGAGCGGCTGATCACCAAGGCGAAGAAGGGCGACATGCACAACCGTCGCCAGGTGCTGACCGTCGTTCGTGACAAGGGTGTCGTCCACCACCTGTTCACCGAGATCGCGCCGACCTTCGCCGAGCGTCCCGGTGGCTACACCCGGATCACCAAGATCGGTCACCGTAAGGGCGACGCCGCCCCCATGGCGGTCATCGAGCTGGTGACCGAGCCGCTGAACACGGTCCGTGTCGGCAAGGCCCAGGCCCCCGCCGCTGAGGCGCCCAAGGCCGAGGAGACCAAGGTCGAGGAGGTCGCCGAGGAGACCGCTGAGGCCACCGAGGCTCCCGCCGAGGAGACCGAGGCCAAGAAGGACGAGGCCTGATCTTTCAGGTCCTGTGAACGGGCCCGGCACCCCCTTCGTGGGAGGAGCCGGGCCCGTTCCCCTTTCCGGGAGGAACATCGTGGTACGGCTGCGCCTGGATCTCGCATACGACGGCACCGGGTTCTCCGGCTGGGCCAAGCAGCCGGGTCGCCGGACGGTCCAGGGGGAGATCGAAGAGGCTCTCGGCACGGTTCTCAGGCTTCCCGAGCCGCCCGCGCTGACCGTGGCCGGGCGGACCGACGCCGGAGTGCACGCCCGGGGCCAGGTGGCTCATGTGGACCTGGAGGTCGAGGCCTTCGGAGCGCTGGAGAGCCGGCACGACCGGAAGACGCCTCAGGCCGACGTCCCCGCGGCCCCCGGATCACCGGCCGGCGTCGATGAGCGCCTTTCTCGCCTCCGCAGGAGGCTAGGTGGGGTCCTGACCCCGGATGTCAGGATTTATGGCGTTACGGTGGCTCCTGAGGGCTTTGACGCGCGATTCTCCGCGGTGTCACGACGGTACGCCTATCGGATCTCTGACGCGCCGGGTGGAGTGGACCCGCTCCGCCGCCATGAGGTCGTCTGGCACAACCGCACGCTCGACCTCGACAAGCTGAACGAGGGCGCCGCCAACCTGCTGGGCGAGCACGACTTCGCCGCCTTCTGCAAGAAGCGCGAGGGCGCGACCACGATCCGTGAGTTGCAGCGGCTTGACTGGGTCCGAGAGGACGATCTCCTCGTGGCGACGGTGGTGGCCGACGCCTTCTGCCACTCGATGGTCCGGGCGCTCATCGGGTCGCTGCTGCCCGTGGGAGAGGGGCGTCTTCCGGCGGACTGGCCCGGCCAGGTGCTGACGCGGGCCGTACGGGACTCCGGGGTGCGTGTCGCACCGGCACACGGTCTCTGCCTTGAGGAAGTGCGCTACCCCCAGGCCGAGGAGCTGGCCCGGCGGGCCGCGGAGACCCGTCGGGTGCGCACGCTCAACGCCTGAAGGTCACGCCGGACACCTGAGGGTCACACCGGCCCGTCTGAGAGGCACACGGGCCCGCCTGGCCGGGCTCGGCTTTCTCCCTGGCCGGTCGGCCGAGTCCGCCTTTGCCTTGCGTGCTTCCAGCCCGGCCCGCGCCTTCCGGCCGCGCCGGGCTCGGCTTCCTCTCCGTCAACTCGTCACGCGGCGTTCGACCACCTTGGCGGTCTGGTCGCGGAAGGCTCCGCTGACCTTGCCGAGGCCCTTCTCCTTCGCCGTGGGGGTGTGCCCATCGCTGTAGGTGGCGTAACTGAACACGATGTAGCGTCCCCACACCAGGCCCGCCGCGTAGCCGCCCGCGATGTGCACGCGCTCGGCCCCGGTGCCGGGAGTGCCTGGCAGGCCGCGGAACCACAGGTTGCTGTTGAGGTTCTTGGCCCGATCGGCCTCGACCGCGGACTCACGGGTGGGCAGTACGGCGATCCCCGTGGTCACGGCGTACTTCCGCTTGCTGTCCACATACGTGGCCCGCAGCACCTGGCGGCAGTCTTTGCTTTTCAGCATGCTGGCGAACTTCCCGGCCGCCGCCTCCTGGCACTGCTGGGTGACGTCGGTCTTGACCCGGACGAACGTGACCCCGGCCAGGGTCACCTTCTTGGTGAAGGCGTCGGCCACGGTCATCTTGCCCGGGTCGGTCTGCTCGGAGTTGAGCATGTCGGCGTTGACCGGGTCGGGCCCGATCGGGGTCTCCGGATCCTCCGTCGGCTCGACCGGCTCGGAACTGGGAACCGGGCCGGCCACGCTCGCCGGCTTCTTGGCGATGAACGACTGGTAGGCGTAGAAGGCGCCCGCGCCGATACCACCCACCACTACCGCCGCCACGGCGGCGATGACCAACGTCTTGCTCCGGCTGCGGACCGGCTGAGCGGGCGGGGGAACCGCGGCCGGGATCGCGACCCCCGAGGGAGGCGTGAACGGACCGCGCATCCTCGCGGCCTCGGCCGTGGAAGCCGGTTGCTGGGCCGGAGATGCTGCCGGGACGGGCGAGAACGACGGCTGCGATATCACCGCTATCCCACCGGGCGGGGTCGCCTGGTCGCCCGGAGGCGGCTGCTCCGACGGGAAGGCTCCTGCGGTGGCCGGCTCGGGGAGCTGCGACGGAACAGGTGACGGCGCCACCCCCTGGGCGGCGGGTTCGGAGGAAGACGGCGGCACCGGCGGCACCGGCTCCGCCTGGGAGACCGGGCTCTGCGCGGCGAACGCGGGCCCCGAGGACTGGGCACCCGGCTCGGGCGATGGCAGCGGACCGAGGGCCTGCGCGTCAGGTCCGGGGGACGGCGCCGGATTCGGGCCGTGGGCGCCCGGCCCCGACACCGGGCCGGGAATCGGGCTCGGTCCCGACACCGGACCGGAGATCCGGTCCGATTCGGGTGCCGCCGGGCCGTGGGCGCCCAGCCCCGGCACCGGGCCGGGGATCGGGTTCGGCCCAGACGTCGGGTTCGGGATCTGCCCCGGCTCGGACGCCAGGCCTGAGGCCGGGCTCGGTTCGGGCGCCAAGCCGGGGATCAGGCCTGCTTCGGAAGGTGACCCGGGAGCCGGGGTGCGCTCCGGTCCCGGGGGCGGCGTCGGATCAGGGGTGTATCCGCCCGGTTCGAAAGTCGGCGCGAGGCCCACCGGCTCCTGGCGAGCGAGCGCGGCGGGATCGGACGGCCGGATCCTGGCGGTGTCGTCGTCGAGACCGTCGTGGGGGACCATGTGCGCCGGCCAGATGGGGGCGTCTCCGGCTTCACCCGGACGGGCCGCCGTCTCCTCGTGGTCGGACCAGACCGGCTCCCCGGTGGCCGCGGGCCATTGCTGGACGCCGTGGGCGTCCGGACCGGAGGAGGGCCACACCTGCATGCCTGCGGCGGCGGCTGTGAAAGCGGGAGGCGGTTGCCACGGCGGGGCGCCAGGCACGATCGGCGCGGTGGACAGTGGCGGGTTGGTCAGCGGAACGGGTCCGGGTGGTGATGTGGGGTCACCGGCGGACGCCGGGCCCGACCACGCCTGCGGGCCGGACGGGTCGGAAACGGCGGGCGAGCCGGTCCACGGCTGGCCGGCCGGCTCGGTGGGCGCGGGCGCGGTCCACTGAGGGTTGGCTGGTTCGGCGGGCGCGGGCGTGGCCCACTGCGGGTTCGGCGGCTCGGTAGGAGCGGGCGCGGCCCATTGCGCGTTGGGCGGCTCGGCGGGGGCGGGTGCGGTCCATGCCGGGCCGGGGGCTCCCGGAGGGGGGCCGGACGGCCCCTGCGGGGTGGAGGAACCGGCCCACGGGGGCAGGTGAGGTTCTGGACGGGGAAGATCAGCCCATGCCTGTCCCCGCGGTTCCGCGGACACCGGATGACCGGGCCGCGGGGAACCGGGCCATGGGGTTGGAAGATCGTCTTCGGGGTCGGCGAACCAGTCGTAGGGGGCGCCGTCATCCCCGGGGACCGTCCACGGCTGAGCCGCGCCGGGCATCGGCTCTGGCCATGCCGGAGGGTCGTAGGGCTGATCGTCACCTGTGCGATCGGTCCGCGGCACGTGCGGCGAAGGCTGGCCGAAACTCGGCGGAGGCGTCGCCGGTGCGGCCGAACCGTCGGCTTCGCGTTCGTGCTCGGACCCGGATTCCTGGCCACGCATACGTGGAAGCGTAGCGATAGCCGGAGATCGTCATGCGGGTATGGGCGTTCCTGGCCGTATCGCCCGCCGGTTTTATGGCCGAAAACGCCCGGACAAATCGTTGGTCAGGGTCGCTTCCCGGTCAGCGAACGGGACTCCAGAGCGGGCGTGACGGTCGCGTCGGCGGCCCCGAAGGCCACCTTGTTGAGCTTCTTGACCTCGGTCTTTTTCGGAAGGTGTCCGTCTTTGTATTGGAACCAGACCATTACGGCGTAGTGTCCGTGCTTCCATCCGCCCGCGACCGCCTCGCCCGAGCCAAGAAATTTGGTGACTTTGTCCTTCCCCGGGAGCGGCTTCATGTATTCCTCGCGGGACTTGCCCGCTCCGATCGAGACGACCTTGGCGGCCGCCGCCACCGACTTGAGGTTGGCGACCCCCACGGTGCCGATGATCTTTCCTGAGGCGTCGCGGAAGCTGGCCCGCAGGAGCTGCGTGCACTTGCCTGCGGTGAGTGCCTTCTGCAACTTGCCGCCCACCACGGCGTCCTTGCACTTCTTGTCGGTCCTGCGGATGGTCATCAGATAGTTCTGACCGTCGATCGTCACCTTCTTGCGCTTGAACAGCTCGTTCAGCGTGAGGGAATGGGGGTCGGTGGTTCGGGAGGCGGTGAATCCGAACTTGCTGCCCGGCTGCCTGGCGGGCTCCGGGCTGGAGACCGGTGCCGGAGGGGCCGTCGCACCGGCCGTGGTGGCCTTCTCGGAGTTGACGAGCATGGCCAGGCCGACCCCTCCGGCGACCAGTACGCCGAGCGCGCCGAGCACGATGAAGATCGGCCGCCGGGAGCGCGGGCCCTCGTCGTAGGGACTCCACATGGCCTGCCGTGGTTGTTCCGGCGGTGACGGCTTCGTGGGTCTGGCGGCCGCCGCAGGCTGGGGAGCCTGGTCGGGCGGTGTGGCCTCGAACCAGCGCTCGCCCTGTGCGGGCGGCGGCGACGCGTCGGGCTGGACGTACGGCTGGCGGCGCGGTGGCTCTCCGGGAAAACCCATGCGCCGAGACTAGCCCCGTGTCAGGGCGGATTCATTCACGAGTAACCGAAGTCTTGCGTCCACCAGGGGCCGCCAGGACCTTCCATGGTCCCGACGCCGGTGGCGGTCAGCTCGCAGTTGAGGATGTTGCCCCGATGCCCCTTGTTCGCCATCCAGTTCCGCACCGTCTCGGCGGCCGACACGTAGCCGCGGCCGATGTTCTCCGCGCCGCCGTTGCGGTATCCGGCGGCCCCCATCCGGTCCCAGGGTGACGCGCCGTCGGGGGAGTTGTGGGAGAAGGTGCCGCTTCTCGCCATCTCGGTCGAGTGCTCCCTGGCCGATTTGACCAGCCGCCGGTCGACCCGGAGCGGAGCGCATCCGAACTTCCTGCGCTCAAGGTTGGTGAGCCGGACGAGCTCCTTTTCCATGGGGCTCAAGGGGGAGGAGACGTTGGCGGTGGTGTTCTCCCCCTCGTTTCCGTTGAGGACGTAGCGGGAGTCGTCGTCGAAGCCGTAGGCCGAGTTGCGGGGCGTCCGGGTGGTGCGTGCTCTGGGCGGCTTCGACGGTTTCGCGGTGGCGGTGGGGTGGATGACCCGGCCGAGCGGGGTGCGGCGGCCGACCTGGCCGGCGCTCTGGGCGCTGGGCTTGGGCTTGGCCGGTCCGGCGTTGTTCAGATAGATCTGGTTGGGCGTCTCCTCGGTGCGGCTTTCCCGGCCGATGAGGAACCCGAGCAGCAGCACCGTCACCAGACACGCGAACAGTCCCAAGCGGCGCAGGCTGGTCCGCTGGGTATGCCGGGGGTGAAGGAGCTGCCACATACCGCTGTCAAAGATAGAGATGTTTGCATTGAGGAAGAAGAGGATGTCGAGAACGTGTCGGAACCGTTCTGTGAAGGATGGGTGCGGCGATCTCGCAGTAGTCCCCGGCCCCAGGTAGAATGCCGGAGGAGCCGGTGAAGAGCCGGGTCTTTTTGACCCATGCCCTCCTGCGCCGGTATCCTCCTAGTTCGTTGTGTGCGAATTGGTCTCCTCAGCAGACCGATGCGCGGCGCGTCCGGCGTCATCTCCTGAATCTTGGGAGACGGAAGGTCCGGGCTGTCGTGTGCCCGCACCTACCGACCCAGTTGCTGTCACTTCCGACAGCGCCGAAGACGCGAGCAAAGAAGGCATACGACCGTGCGCACGTACACACCCAAGCCTGCCGAAGTCGAGCGTCAGTGGCACATCATCGACGCCACCGACATCGTGCTTGGCCGGCTGGCCAGCCACGTCGCGATCCTGCTTCGCGGTAAGCACAAGCCGACCTTCGCCAACCACGTCGACACCGGTGACTTCGTCATCATCATCAACGCCGACAAGGTCGCGCTGACCGGTAACAAGCTGGAGCAGAAGAAGGCTTACCGTCACTCGGGCTACCCCGGTGGTCTGCGTTCGGTGACCTACGGCGAGCTCATGGACAAGCGTCCTGAGCGCGCCGTCGAAAAGGCCGTCAAGGGCATGCTGCCGAAGAACGCCCTCGGCCGGAAGATGATCAAGAAGCTTAAGGTCTACGCCGGCTCCGAGCACCCGCACCAGGCGCAGCAGCCGGTGCCCTTCGAGCTCACCCAGATCGCCCAGTAGTCGCTAGCTGCTTATCGCCAGCAGCGTTGGCCGACGGCCGACGCCAAGTAGGAAAGTTTGAGGAGAACCGTGGCTGAGCCCACCGGTGTCGAGACGCCCATCGAGGGCGAGCAGGAAGCTTACTCCCTGGAGGACTTCCCCTCCGAGTACACCTCCGAGTCCGCTGCCAGCAGCGAGGCCGCTGTCCGTAAGCCCATCACCATGGGCAACTCCTACGGCACGGGCCGCCGCAAGGAGGCCGTCGCCCGCGTGCGCATCGTGCCGGGCACCGGCAAGTGGACGATCAACGGTCGTCCGCTTGACGTCTACTTCCCGAACAAGGTCCACCAGCAGATCGTCAACGAGCCCTTCGTGACGCTCGGCGCCGAGGACCAGTTCGACGTCATCGCCCGCATCGACGGCGGCGGCGTGACCGGCCAGGCCGGCGCCCTGCGCATGGGTCTCGCCCGCGCGCTCGCCATCCTGGACGTCGAGGTCAACCGCCCGCCGCTGAAGAAGGCCGGCTTCCTGACCCGTGACGCTCGCGCCACCGAGCGTAAGAAGTACGGTCTCAAGAAGGCCCGTAAGGCTCCGCAGTACAGCAAGCGTTAAGTTGGGGCGCCTTTTCGGCACCGACGGGGTACGTGGGGTCGCTGGTCGCGACCTCACGGCCGAGCTCGCCATGGATCTGTCCGTGGCCGCGGCTCATGTCCTCGGCGACGCCGGGGCGTTCAACGCCAGCGTCGGGCGGCGCGGCCGCCCGATCGCCGTCGTAGGCCGGGACCCGCGGGCTTCAGGAGAATTCCTGGAGGCCGCAGTGGTCGCCGGCCTTGCGTCGTCTGGCGTGGATGTTCTCCGGCTCGGCGTGCTGCCCACCCCGGCGGTCGCTTATCTCACCACGGCTCTCGGAGCCGACATGGGCGTGATGATCTCCGCCTCCCACAACCCCGCACCGGACAACGGGATCAAGTTCCTCACCCGTGGCGGCTACAAGCTGCCCGACGCGGTGGAGAACGAGATCGAGCAGCGGCTCGGCGAGAAGTGGGAGCGCCCTGTCGGCGCTTCGGTCGGTCGCGTGCGCGAGGCGTACGGCGAGGCCGACCGTTACGTGTCCCATGTCCTGTCCACCGTGTCGGGCCGCCTGGACGGCCTGAACGTGGTCCTCGACTGCGCCAACGGTGCCGCCCACATGGTGGCTCCCGAGGCGTTGCTGCGGGCCGGGGCGACGGTGGAGTCCGTCGGGGCCCGCCCCGACGGACTCAACATCAACGCCGGGGTCGGCTCCACCCACCTGGACAAACTCCAGCAGATCGTGGTCTCCCGCAACGCGGACGTCGGGATCGCCTACGACGGGGACGCCGACCGCTGCCTGGCGGTCTCGCACACCGGCGAGGTGGTCGACGGCGACCAGATCATGGCCGTGCTCGCCATGGCGATGCATGCCGAGGGCAAGCTGGCGGGCAACACCGTGGTCGCCACGGTCATGTCCAACCTGGGCTTCAAGATCGCGATGAAGGACGCGGGCATCGACGTGATCGAGACCGCCGTGGGTGACCGCTACGTGCTGGAGGCCATGAAGGCCGACGGCTACAACCTCGGCGGCGAGCAGTCCGGTCACGTCATCATGCTCGACCACGCCACCACCGGAGACGGGCTGCTGACCTCCCTCCACCTGCTGGCGGTCATGGCCCGCGAGGGCAGGTCGCTGGCGGAGCTCGCCTCGGTGATGACCCGGTTGCCACAGGTCCTGATCAACGTGAAGGACGTGGATCGGGCCAAGGCCTCGGTTCCGGAGCTGTCCGCGGCGGTCGCCGCTGCGGAGGCGGAGCTCGGGGAAACCGGCCGGGTGCTGATCCGGCCCAGCGGCACCGAGCCGATGATCCGCGTCATGGTCGAGGCCTCCTCCGCCGAGCAGGCCGAGCAGACGGCGGGTCGCCTGGCAGAGGTGGTCCGTACGGCCTGCGTCTGAACCACCACCCGAGCACGGCCCGCACTTCGGTGCGGGCCGTGCTTTTTTCATGGCTTTCCGTGCAGGCGGGGTGTTTCACCCCGTGGGTTCACTCGTCGCCGGTGAGAGAGAAACCCCGCAGCCGCTGGCCGGCCCAGACGACGGCTCCGGCGGTGACGACGGCCAGCGCGGTGGCGGCGAAGCCGAGCGTGATCTCGGTGGAGAGGAACGACGAGGACGACACCTGGTCGGCGACGGTCTGGGCCCACTGCTGGATGGAGAACTTGCGGGCGCCCGGAACGAAGTTGCCGACCGCGCCCTCCCAGATGAGCGCGTAGGCGATGCCGATCGTGACCGCGTGCCGGGTCAGGATGCCCAGCAGCATGAACACCGCCGCGTATGCGACGCCGCCGACGAGGGAGCCGAGGGCGAAGCCGTACGCGATCCCGGATTCGAGGTCGACCAGCAGGTAGGCCGCGATGAAGGTCGGAACGGCGGCGAACAGCGCGAGCATCGAGACGGCGACGAGGAACTTGGTCTGCGCGATGACCGGGCGGGAGATCGGCTTGGCCAGCAGGTGGATGATCGTGCCGTCGTCGATCTCGGGGGCGATCACGCCGGTTCCCGCGATCAGGCCGAGCAGCGGGAGCATGGTGCCGATGGCGAAGGTCCGCATGAGCGTGACCGTGGCCGCCTCGCCGCCGCCTTCGATCACCCGCAGCAGTACGGCCAGGCCGATCAGCACCATGGGCAGCATGACCAGAAGCCAGATCCTTCTCCGGCCGAGCAGCGCGCGGTAGGAGATTCCAGCGATGACACCGTTCATGCTCAGCTGCTCCTGTTGATCAGGTAGGAGAAGACACTCTCCAGGTCTTCGTCGGCCGGGGAGATCTGCCAGACCCGGACCCCCGCGTCCCTGGCGACCCTGGGCAGCAACCAGGTGAAGCGCCGGAAGTCGGCGGCCCACACCTCCAGTCCCGTTTCGGTGAGCGAGACCGAGTTGGAGGAGGCGTCGGAGATCAGAGCCGACGCCAGGCGCCGGTCGTCGCTGGAGCGGATCCGGAACACGTGGGGCCGGTCGGTCATCCTGCGGCGGATCTCGCGGAAGTCACCGGAGGCGGCGTGGCGGCCGGAGACCAGGACCTCGATGTGCTGGGCGACGCGCTCCACCTCCTCCAGGATGTGCGAGCTGAACAGGATGGTCTTGCCCGCGGCGCCCATGCCGCTGACCAGGTCCATCAGATGCATGCGCTGGCGCGGGTCCATGCCGTTGAAGGGCTCGTCGAGCAGGAGCACCTGCGGGTCGTGCACGAGCGCGGCGGCGACCTTGATCCGCTGGCGCATGCCCTTGGAGTAGGTCTCGATCCTGCGGTCCTTGGCGGATTCCATCTCGACCAGGGCGATCGCCTTGCGCGCGGCGTCGTCGGGATCGGGAAGGCGGTGGAGCTTGGCGCTGGAAAGCACGAACTGCCAGCCGGTGAGGAAGCCGTAGGTGGCCTCGCGCTCGGGGACCAGGCCGATCGAGCGGTAGACCTCGTGGTTGCGCCAGATCGTCGTGCCGTCCAGGGTCACGGTGCCGCTCGACGGAGCGAGGAATCCGGCCATCATGTGCAGGAGCGTGGACTTGCCCGCGCCGTTGGGGCCGAGCAGGCCGGTGACGCCGGGACCGATGGTCATGGTGACGTCGTTGACGGCGACCACGTTGCCGTACCAGCGAGAGACCTGAGCCAGTTCGATTCTCATCGCGAGGCCGCCTTCCGGTAGCGCAGGATCAGGGCGGTCACCGACAGGGCGATCAGCCCGATCACGAGCAGGATCGCCGCGGCGACGCCCGTCCCCCCGGGGTAGACGGTGGGCGCGGAGGGCTTCGCGTCGAAGATACCGACCTGCACCGCGGCGTCCACGAGGAAGAACGGATTGATCATCCAGGCCCACCCGGCGGCGGTGTAGTTGTTCACTTCCTCCATCATCGCGGCGACGGCGGTCGAGACAGCCGAGGTGAGCAGGTAGAACGCGATGATCGAGGCCACGCCCAGGCCGCGCCTGGGGGTGAAGGACGCGATCGCCACGCCCAGGCAGGCCAGCAGCAGCGCGTAGACGACGGCTCCGGCCATGCTGGTCAGGTAGCCGGCGGTGTGCGGCGGCCCCGGCAGGTCGACGATCAGCTCTCCGGCGAACAGCACGGTCAGCGGGACCGCGAGCAGCAGGAACATCGCCGCGGTCATCGCCGCGAGCTTCGCCCCGACGTAGTCGGCCGACGTCACCGGTCGCGACAGGTAGAGCGGCAGTACCCGGAAGCGCAGGTCGGGCGCCACCGCGTACGGCGACTGCGAGGCCAGGAAGATCGCCAGCACCGTCTGCATGGTGACCGCGTACGAGGTGTAGGACATCATCTCCCGCTTGGCCAGCGCCATGATCGCGATGGAGACGACCGCGGGCAGCAGCATGACGCCTACGAGCAGGAACGGGATGATCTTCGAGCGTGCCGTACGGCCCAGCCCGAACACCCCGCGCAGGCTGTGCGCGATCAGCGCCATGACGGCATGGCCGCGACCGGCCCGTACCCCGTCGTAGTGGCGGTATCCGATGTCGTGGATCACGCCCGTGGGCTCGAAAGGCCGGTGCGGGCCCGCCGGGCTCCCGTAAGGGGTCGTGGGCGCGGCAGGTTGCTTGTCAGACATTTGCGGGCTCCCGGAACACGTCCTCGATGCGCTGGCGGCCCTGTTCCATGCGGACGAGGCAGAGGTTGAGATCGCAGACGGCGTCGCGGAGCGTGTCGAAGGTCTCCGGCGCGCGGACCTGGACCAGGAGCATCCGGCCACGCGAGGTGACGGTCTCGCCCAGCTCGGTGAGGCGGGCCGCCAGCGTCTCCTGACCCTCCTCCACCTCGACCGTGACGGTCTGGGTCGTCTGGGTGAAGTCGGCGATGGACGAGGAGCGCAGCAGCTTGCCGCCGTCGATCACGATGACGTGGTCGCAGACCCGCTCCAGTTCGCCCAGCAGATGCGAGGTGACCAGCACGCTGATGCCGAACTCGGTGCCGATCCTGCGGATCAGCGTCAGCATCTCGTCGCGGCCCTGCGGGTCCAGCCCGTTGGTGGGTTCGTCCAGGAAGACCAGACGCGGGTCGTGCACCAGCGCCTGAGCCAGCTTGACCCGCTGCTTCATACCGGTGGAGTAGCCGCCCATCGGGCGGTAGCGCTCCTCGTAGAGCCCCACGTGGCGCAGCACGTCGGCGGCTCGCTCCCGGGCCGCCGTGCGCGGCAGGCCCGACATCCGGCCCATGTGCACGGTGAATTCGGTGGCGGACAGATCGGGCGGCAGGCAGTCGTGCTCGGGCATGTAACCCACCACCCGGCGGATCTCGGCGCCCTTGGTCGTCACGTCCATGCCGAGCACCTGAGCGCTTCCGCCGGATGGTTCGAGCAGGCCCAACAGGATCTTGATCAGGGTGGACTTGCCCGCGCCGTTGGCGCCGACCAGGCCGGTCACGCCGGGGCCGACGGTGACGGTGAGGTGGTCGAGCGCCGTCACCCGGGGGAAGCGTCTGGATAGTCCCTCGGTGGCGAGGATAGTCATGTTCGGACACTATCCACCGACTGCCGTGAATTCCTCCGTCCAGCGAAGGAACCTTCTCTCCTCCGAAAGGGCAGGACGCGGGTCCTATCGGAGCCTGGAACCGCGTGGCGGTCCGGCCGGAAGTCGTACGCCGAACCGGGACCAGTAGGCCTTTTGGACGATCAGGGTCAGCGTGCCGGAGATGATCATTCCTGCGATGTTCACCGCGAGCTGGGCGACCGAACCCGCCATGTCGGCCCAGCGGCCCAGCGCCGCGGCGACCGCGAAGTATCCGGCGGCGGGAACCGTGGTCACCGAGATGAAGACGCCGACCAGGGCCGAGGACTTGCCGGCGGTGAACGAGAGCACCCCGGCCGCGCCGGCGAGCAGCGCCACGATGAACGACCACTTGTCGGGCTTGACGATGAACTCGATCTCCTCGTGGCCGAGCAGCGTGGACTGGCCGATCCAGCCGAGCCAGCGGGACACCAGGGCGCAGGCGAAGGTGATCGCGATGGCGGTGGCGAAACCGATGGCCAGCGTGCGCAGGGCGCCGGCGATCAGGCGCCAGTTGCCGCGCAGCAGGCCGAAGCAGATGGCCGCGATCGCCCCGAACTCCGGACCGAGCACCATCGCGCCGACGATGAGGATCGGCGAGTTGACGATCACGCCGATCCCGGCGATCTGCGTGGCGATCGCGAGGAAGGCCAGGAAGGCCCAGGTGAGCCGGATGTCGCCGCCGGTCCGCTGGGCGAGGTCCGCCCAGACGACCGCGTCATCCGCTTCGCCCGGTGCCTCCTCCTTGGCGCGGTCGGCCGCGTTCGAGATCGCCAGGTCGACCTGCTCGGCCGAGATGGAGCCGTCATCGCTCAGGCCGAGCTGCTGCAGCCGATCGATCACCTCGTTGGCGGCCTCCCGCGCGACGTCGAATTGCACCAGATCGCCTTTGGGGGAGCGGGCCGCGCCGGGAAGCACGACGAGGTTGGTCACGCCGACGGCCTCGTCGAGCAACCTCAGCACCTCGTCCGTGCGCTCCGGCGGACCGATCACGCGTAGATGCAGCACATGCCAACCATAGAAGTCGTGGCTCAGCGATGGGCGTCGCGGGCCGCTTGAGCGAAGGCGCGGACGAGGCCGGTCTCTCCGGCGGTGCGCCAGACGAGTGCCCACCTGCCGGGCGGGGCGTCGCGGATGGGCAGGTAGACGACGTCGGGGCGCACGTAATAGCGGCTGCCGTGGGCGAACACGGGAGAGACGGCCTCTCCTGCGGAGATGAGGGCGAGCATCTCCTGGAAGGTGGAGACGGCCGGCCCGCGCGGGATGGGCCGGCCGCTGGGCGTGTGCCAGGGCGAGACGGCCGCCTCCCAGTAGGTGGGGATGGGCGGGTCGACGCGGAAGACGACGCAGTCGCCGAGGTCTTCATAGGAGACGGAGTCACGGTCGGCCAGAGGATGGTCGGACGCCAGGGCGAGCACGATGGACTCGGTGAGGATGACGGGTCCCACGGTGAGGTCGGGCTCATGGATGGGGAGCCAGGCCATCTGGATGTCGACCTCTCCGGCGCGGAGCGGACCGAAGGGGTCGCTGAAGTGCGCCTCACGAATCTGCAGCACGCACTCGGGATGGCGGGACCGGAAGGTGCCGAGGATGTGCCCGATCTCGTGGCTGAGGGGGCCCATGATGCCCAGGCGCAGCGTGCTGGCCTGTCCCCGGGCGGCCAGGGTGGCCCGTTTCAGGCTCTCCTGCAGGCTGCGGTAGATCGGGCGGAGCTCCTCGAAGAGCCGCTCGCCGATCGGCGTCAGCCGCACGTTGCGGCTGGTGCGCTCGAACAGGGTGGTGCCGATCTGCCGCTCCTGCTTTTTGATCGCCTGGCTGACCCGTGCCTGGGACACATGCAACCGTTCGGCGGTCCTGCCGAAGTGCAGCTCCTCGGCCAGTGTCAGGAAGATCTCGATATCTCGAAGCTCCAAGGCGATCCTTCTGGCCGATAACTTCCGGGTTATCGATTGTTGCAGGATAACGCGTTGTTCTGATCCACGATCACGCCCGATGCTTGACCGGCAACATCGAAGAGAAAGTTCACATGCGCAAGTTCACTCGCCACGCCTCCTCGGCCGTTGACGGCTTCGCCGTTCGCGGGGCGGTTCGGCTTCCTCCCGTTCGACGGCTCCTTCGGGCCCGGCCGTTTCGAGCCGCTCGATCCCGGACTCTCTGACGCCGACGTCTCGATCATGGCTTGTGCCAGAAACCCCCCGGCGTGACTCCGCGCCGCCGTCGTGTCCGGAGAAGCCGTCGTGTCCGGAGAATCCGGGGACGGCTGTTCCAGGATGTCGCCGGTTCCCCCCGAGACACCGCCGCCACCCGCACCTGAAGGGATACAACGCGTGAAACTGCTCCAGACCCTGTCGCTCATCGCCGCGACGCTGACCACCGGGCTCATGGCCGGGTTGTTCACCAGCTTTTCCTACGCCGTCATGCCCGGCCTGAGCCGGGCCGGTGACCGGGCGTTCATCTCCGTGATGCAGCACATCAACAAGGCGATCATCAACGGCTGGTTCATGATCAGCTTCATGGGTGCCCTGGTGTTCACCGTGGCGGCCGCCATACTGCACTGGCGCGGCGGAGGAGGGCCGGCCCTGCCGTGGATCATCGCCGGGTTCGTCCTCTACCTGGTGATGTTCATCATCACCAGCGCCGTGAACGTCCCTCTCAACGACCAGCTCGCCGCCGCGGGCAACCCCCAGCACATCACCGACCTGGCCGCCGTGCGCGCCCAGTTCGAGGCTCGGTGGGTCTTCTGGAACGTCGTCCGCGCCGTGACCTCCACCGCCGCGTTCGGCTGCCTCATCTGGGCTCTGGTACTGCACGGCCGTACCACGGGCTGACCGGGTCGCCTGGACGCGGACGTCACCAGGCGACCGGGCCCGGGCGACCAGGGCAAGGCGGCGTTCCGCCCGCAGTTGCCGAAGCGGCGTTCCGCCGGCAACCACCGAAGCCAGGGCGAAGCGACGTTCCAGTAGCAACCATCGGAGCCAATTTGAACATCATCGCTTCCACCGTCTCCCTCACCGTCGACGACGTGGCCGCCTCCAGCCGGTTCCTCACCACCCATCTGGGCTTCCGGGAGGTGTTGGCCGCAGAGGGGTTCGTCTCCCTGGCCCGCGACGACGCCGCGGCCGACATCGTCCTGCTGCGGCGTGGCACCGAGGTGTTGCCCGAGGGGCTGCGCGACCAGTGCGCGGCCGGCCTCATCGTGGTGTTCACCGTCACGGGCATCGCGGCCGAGGAGGAACGCCTCCGCGCTGAGGGTGCCAACATCACCATGCCGCTGCGCACCGAGCCCTGGGGCGAGCGGTTGTTCCAGGTCACCGACCCCAACGGCGTCGTGATCCAGCTCGTCGAATGGATCGCTCCCGCCGGCGCCTGACCCGGAACCGCTAGAGGAGACCGGAGGAGGTGATCATTTCCGGAGTACGCTCAATGCATGTCCTCGCATGTTGAAGTTCACGTAACCGCCGGTTCCCTGGAAGAGGCCGAGAAGGTCGTTGTAACAGCAGTGCAGAGGCGCGTGGCAGCAGGAGCTCAGATCGCGGGCCCCATCACCTCCACCTACTGGTGGAAGGGGGAGATCCAGCACGCCAAGGAGTACTTGGTTCTCATGAAGACCACTCGGGCACGGTTGGATGATCTGGTGGCAGTGGTGAAGGCCGCGCACTCCTATGACACGCCGGAGATCGTCGCCGTTCCGATCGAGGGCGGCTTGGCCTCCTACCTCAGCTGGATCACTGAAGAGACGGCTGGACCTGCTTCGGACGCGTAGCGGCGTATTCGGTGCGGAACTCATACGCTGCCTGCGCCCGGGAGAGGGTGAGTTCTGCTGCCACATGGTCGAGCCGATCCCAGCCGAGGGGGAAAGCCATGGCTGATGTCGCCGCAAGAGACGTGCGTGCGTACTTCACGGCTTCGATCACGTCGCCCAGACGCAGGCGTGCGAGCGCCAGGTCGGCTTTGACGACACAAAGTTTCTTGATTTCGGTGTTGGGCCCGAGATGCATGGTGATCTCGTCGATGGCCCTGACGGCGTCGTCTTCGCGTCGCAGGCGTGAGTAGACGGACAACGTCATGGACGCAAAACGTCCAGGGTCCAGGAAGCAGGTCCAGGGGCGTGCGTTGATGTCTGCTTCGGCGTAGACCTCTTCGGCGAGATGGATCGACGTCAACGCGGTCTGGTGGTCTCCAAGCAGGGCTGTTTCTTCCGCATGGCGTGCCAGCAGCCATGCCCGTGTCGCGGGATCGGCATTGCCGAGACGTTCCAGGGCGGCGGTAGCCAGGCGAGCACCGTGCACGTTGTCGCCGCCGGTCATATAGGTGCGGTATCCGGCCATGCACGCGGCGATCGCATCATCCCCGCTGCGCCTTGCGGCGAGATTCGCCAACCGTGACAATGCTGCCGCCTGCGGGCCGTCTCCCAGCTCCCAGGCGAACCAGGCAGCCAGGATCGCCCCTTCCCCAGCAATCACCGCCAGACGCCGGCGCAGGTGCTCAGGCGGCCCGCTTTCGAGTAATGCGCTCACCTCGCCGAGATGAGTCATGAGCGCCGGGCACAAGGTTTTCGCCGGTAGGTGTTCCTCAAGCCGGTGGAAGCCTTTTGCCCGGTCCTCCAAGTGGCTGACAGTGGGGTCATCTGGTCGGTGATCACCCATCAGCGCACGCATCAGTCGTTCCGCCGGGTCCAGCACAGGATTCACTACCGTGGCTGCGGCAAGCTGTAGAAGGGTACGTCGGTCCACTCGTTGGCTGAGCCTTCCTACGGTCCACGAAAGCAGGAGAGGGTCGGCTTGAAGTTTCGCCTCGGCCTCTGATTCGCCGGGTTTAGCGTGCTTTTTCCATACGCGACGGTAGAGTTCGCCATACACCGGTCCGGGATGGTGGGTCCCGCTTTCGTGGTAACGGATTTCTCGAACAATCGAACTGCTGCTTGGCAGTTGAGCACGGAGTTTTTCGTCGGCGGCGAGCCTTAACTGTCTTGCCATCTCCTTTTGTGTCCAGCACAGACCTTGCCGCTTCATGCGGATCTCTTCTGCCCAAGTCGGGTTGCTCTCAGCATTGCTCACGTGGGGCCACCTAAGCGCCGTTGCCTGCGGTTTCTCCTCCTACCTCCTCTAGTCTCCTCCTGACATGGGCCAACTTTCAGGTGTTTACTTCCGATGATTAATCGTGCCCTCTGCAAGGCTTTTCGGAGCCCCTGATATCTCAGCCCTGAAAGTTTCACTCATGGCTACCCCCGTCACCATCACACCGACGACCATCCACAACCTGTACGGCGTTAATACGGCTACACCCTGCGACAGAGGTCTCTCCCGTACAGCGGGTTCCAGACGCTTCTTCCCTATCCCATAAAGCGGACCCGTCCGGCGCCGACAACGACCGGACGGGTCCTTGATCGCAAAGGAGCTGCGATCCATGAACGATGCTAGGGCCACAGTGTCCGAGCCGACGATTCCGGGCTGGCGGGTGATCCATAGCGATGCCGGGCGGTTCTGGGCCAGCCGTGTCAAGCCTTTCCCCGATGGTTTGGTGCGGGGTACAGGTCTGAAGCAACCCCCTTTCC
Organism: Streptosporangium sp. NPDC000396; assembly: GCF_042898655.1. Taxonomy (NCBI): domain Bacteria; kingdom Bacillati; phylum Actinomycetota; class Actinomycetes; order Streptosporangiales; family Streptosporangiaceae; genus Streptosporangium; species Streptosporangium sp. NPDC000396. The sequence continues at coordinate 74,673 of NZ_JBIAZA010000032.1, read as the reverse complement.
GCACGGTGGATGCCGACACCTTCACCGACCTTCAGACCAGGGTCGCCGAGCAGGAGAACGCCGCCCAGGAGGTGACCTCGTGATCCGGCGGCGCCCTTCCCACGCTTCCGGACGACACCGCACCGGCCAAGCCGCCACCGCCGTACACCGCCGCCTGTGGGACGGCCCAGCCCGTGCCGAAGCCGAGCGGCTGGACCGAGCGTGGGAAGGCTGGACCATCTTGTACGGCGCGCACTCCCGCCTCTTCTACGCCATTGCGGCCTGGCCGACACCCGAACCAATGATCGTCCAGGCGGCCACCTCCGAGGACCTCGAAGCTCAGATGCGCGGGATGGCCATGACCTGGGCCGTCCCACAGGCGCCCGCCACCGGAGTGAGCGCCTTGGTCTTCCCCAAGCAGGCGCGGCGGACGCCCCGTTTCCCCAGTACCCGCCGCGCCGCGGTTCCCGCGCAGGGCCCGCGTCATCCCTACCGGGGTATGCGATGACCGGTCCCGAGATGAGTGTCCTGGAAGGGATGCTCATACCGCGAGAGCGACGCCAACTCGCCGCGCTGGAGCACACCTATCCCGGCTGGGAGATCGATCAGGACGTGCCCGGCCAGTGGAGAGCCGTCCGCCGCGGTCCCGTGACTCGCGCCGAGGCGGATGTCGGGGTCGAGCGGGTCATCGTCCGAGCCTTACCCGAAGCGCTCGCCTCGACCCTGGCCATCCAGGTCGAGCGGGCGCACAGGTCGCGAGCCCGGCGGACCTTCACCCCATGAGCTGGCGCGGCGGCACGGTGTCCCCCGTCCCGCGCTGCCGCGCCGTCCACTCCTCGGGCGGCTCCCACTTCCCAGGGCCGTCCGAGGTGCAAATGTGACCACACGCTTCGGACCGAGGAGCGTGATCACTGGTCGCCCTGATAATGCCTCCGTTAAGGGTCTTCTCCAGCGGGGGTGCCATCAGCCTTTCAATGAAAGGACCCACGATGACCCACGTGACCGGATCTGCTCCCATCACTCGTTTCCCCCTCGGCTTGGCCGTACGTGGCGGGCAACAGCTATCGGGAACAGTGGCGGTAGACGGCTCGAAGAACGCCGCGCTGCCCCTGGTGGCTGCTGCCGCTGCCCTCGGCCAACCTGTCACCCTGAGCAATCTGCCTGCCTCATCCGACGTTGCCGCAATGACACGCTTGATTCAGGCCGCCGGAATCCGGACCGAAACGCTTCCCGATAACCCCAGCGTGCTGCATGTCATCCCCGCCGCTGATCAGGTGAGCGAGGTGGATCGCGCGTTGGCCGGCAGTATCCGCGCCTCTTACTACCTGGTGCCCGCCCTGCTGGTATCTGGTCGGGCTGAGCTGCCCTGGCCCGGCGGATGCAGCATTGGCGATCGCGGCATGGAACTGCACTTCACCGTCTACGAGGCGTTCGGCGACACCATCCACTCCTGTGAGGCGGGCTACCAGATCACTGCCAGCCGAGCGAAGTTGCGCAAGCAGGTGGAGATCAAACTGCCCTTCCCCAGCCGGGGAACCACCGTGGTGGCGTTGCTGCGTGCCCTCGTCGCCCGCCGTCCGCTGCTTTTGCACACCCCCAACACTTCCCCAGAGGTGACCAGCCTGGTCCAGGCACTCGGCCACGCTGGCCACGAGGTGACCTACCTGTCCAGCGGAGAGCTGTCCTTTCTACCCGGCATCCCTTCTCCGGCCCGCTGGCAGATACCAGGAGACAAGATCGAGGCCGGGACACTGTTGTGCGCGATGGCCGCCACCGGAGGACATGGCCGCATCATCGGAGCTGATACCGCGCACCTGAGACCACTGCTGGACCTCCTGGACGAGCTGGGCTTTCCTCTTTACGCCACCGGCTCCAGAGTCGAGTTGTCCGGGCCGGCCGCACTGACCGGTGCGTCAATGAACGCTATTGCCTCCCTCGCTTCCCTGGCGTCTGACTCGTGCCTGGATGCTGATTTCGAGCCGCCGCTGATGGCCCTGGCTCTCGGCCTTCCCGGGAACCACACCTTCGCCGACGAGATTAATCCCGGACGACACGCCAACCTGCTGCCGCAGTTACGCCGTCTCGGCGCGGACATCACTGAGACCTCCGCGACCGCCTGCCATCTGAACGGCCCACAGCGTCTGACCGGAGCCGAGGTTCAGGCCACCGACATCCGTACCGGCTCGGCGCTGTTGATCGCCGCGCTCACCGCGGACGAAGTCAGCACGCTGACCGGCCTGGGCCAGCTTCAGCGCGGTCACGCCGACCTGCCCGGCAAGCTCCGCATGCTGGGCGCGGACATCACAGCCCTGGTGTAAGCCATGGCTACGATGCGAGCCGTGGAGGCCATTCTGGTCACCACCGATGTGCATTCGGCACTGGACAACCCAGTCCCCATGCTCGCCCACCTGCATCAGGTGCGAGAACGGATGCTGGTGGCCGACTGCGGTGACTTCTTCGAGGGCAGTGGTTACTACACCCTCGGTGGCGGAGTCGTGGAGCGGCGTCTGCTGGCGGGCCTGTATGACGTGATCGCCCCGGGAAATCACGGCTGGCACCACCACCTCAAGCCCGACTTACGCCCTCTGACGGTGTGCGCCAATGTCACCGATCTTGCGGGGAATATGCTGTTTCGGCCCCTGCGCGAGGTGAACATGGCCGGGCGGCGGGTCGCGATCAGCGCGGTCATCGGAGAGCAAGCCTTCGCGGCCGTCCCCGCCGCCGAGCGCGCCGATGTTTGCTTTCATGACCCAGCCCACGCTCTCCGACGTCTAATGGGCGCCCATCGCGTTGATGCGTGGATCGTGCTGAGCCATTCCGGCTATATCCATGACCTGCGACTGGCCGAAGCATGTCCGGGACTGGATGTGATCTTCGCCGGGCACTGCCACAGCGACCGCTACCAGCCCACCGCCGCCGGTACCGCATGTGTGGTCAAGGGCTATGAGCTGGGTGTCGGCTACGCCCTGGCCACTCCCAGCTCGGCCGGCTGGCAGGCCAGCGTGCACCGCTTCCCACCCGTCGACCAAGTCCCTTCCACCTTGAAATCGGTGGTCGCACGGATCGACCGGATCCGCCGCCAGCTCGCCGCCCCACTCGGCCCACTCGCCGGAGCATTCCGCGACCGGCCGCTGGATCTTCCAGCGTTGCTGACGGCTGCTGCCGAGGACCTGCGCGCACGCACCGGCACTGACGCCGTAGTGCTGAACCAGACCTGCGTGCGAGCCACCAACCTGAGAAGCGACTTGACCATGGGCGATCTGCTTCAGATCGAACCCTTCGGCAACCAGCTCATCACTGTGGTCGTACCGGAGCGATTCATCGACGACCCGGCCGCGCTACTAGAGATGCTCACTGACCGGGCAGGCCCGATCATCACCGATCCCGCCCCACTGCCGCCACGCCTGCATCAGATCCTCACCACCGGCTATCTGGCCACCAATTTCCTACACCCTGATCAATCGCCGCACAGCGGGTCTCGGCTTGCCGAAGCCCTCCAGCGTGTACTGACCGGCGACTTCTCCGAGCGACAAGGAGACAGATGATGATCCTCACCGGCCCGGAAATCACCACGGCCGTCGCTGACGGCAGAGTGTGCATTGACCCCTTCAACGTCGGTCAGGTCAACCCCAACAGCTATAACGTGTGCCTGGGCGAGACTCTGCTCATCTACACCGAACGAGTCATCGACGCCTGCCGTCCCAACTCGACCCGCACTCAGCGCATCCCCGACAGCGGATACGAACTCCAGCCCGGTGAGCTCTACCTCGGCCATACCCAGGAGCGTGTCGGCTCCGACATCTTCGTGCCGCTGCTGTTCGGCCGCTCCTCAGTGGGACGTCTCGGCCTGTTTGTCGAGATCACCGCACCCGTCGGTGACATCGGCTTCCACGGCCAGTGGACGCTGATGCTCTCTCCCGTACGCCCCCTGCGAGTCTATGCGGGCATGAAGATCGGCCAGATCATGTTTTTCGTCTCGGTTGGCCCCGTTGATCTCTATCACGGCAAATACCAGGCCGCTCGCGGTCCGCAGCCCTCTGGGTACTGGCGTGACTCTGAGATACGGGTGGTGGCGTCGTGATCCTCACCGGGCCCGCAATCGCCGCCGCCGTCGCCGCGGGCGAGATTGCCATCGACCCGTTTGAGCCAGCCCGTCTGTCCCCGAACGCCTATGACTGGCGATTGGGCTCGACCTTGCGGATCTGTGACGGCGATCTGGACGCCGCCACTCCCACCGTCTTCAACGAGACCACTATCCCTGATGACGGCTTCGTCCTGGTCCCTGGGGTGCTGTATCTCGGCGTGACCCACGAGCGGACCGGCTCCGAACGCTACGCCCAGTTCCTCAATGGAGACTGCACCATCGGAGCTCTGGGCATCTGGGTTCATGTCTCTGCGCCGCTCGGCCACGCTGGCCACGCCATCCGCTGGACTCTGGAGATCCGCGTCGCCCGACCGGTGCGCGTCTATCCCGGAATGACCTTCGGCAAGCTGGTCTTCCTACAGACCTTCGGCGGCTCGTGCAGCTACCAGAGCACGGGTCGCAAATACCGGCATAGCGACGGCATCGATATCTCCCGCCTATATGAGGAAATCCAAGGAGAAGGAGAGCGCCCGTGAACGCCTCTGTCCTCACCGCCCTGGACCTTCCCCCGACCAGCCCCGGCGGAAGCGTTGAACTCCTGCATGACCTGTATACCGGTGCTCCTCCGCTGATCGACGCCCAGGTCTTCATGCTCACCCCCGTCGACAAGAACCCAGGTGCAGATGTCCCCGCCGGGCTACGCCTGATCACCGCGAGCGGCAAATGCCTGGACGGGCCACCGTTCTGGGACTACGTCAAGGCGCTGCGCCAGGCGCTCGCCACCGCAGTCGACCCGCGCGATGTGGCGGTGGTCCACCTCCAACACCTGGCCTTCGGCGCTACCCCGGCCCTGGTCGGCCTGCTACCTGGCCACCCACGGCTGGCCCTGGTCCACGGCACCGACCTGATCTTCGCCGCCGCCCATCCCACCCAACTGCGTGTCCTGCATGAAACCGTGGAGGCGTCCCGCGCCATTGTCGTCCCCACTGCGGCCATGGCTGATGAGCTCACCCGGCTCGCCCCGCACACCCGCCCAGAACGCATCGCACACATCCCCTGGGGCATCCCCGACCATCTTCTGCGCACCCCGCCTAGCTCGCGGCCTCGACGAGAAGGGCCGTTGCGGCTGCTGTATGCCGGCCGACTGACCCCCGAAAAAGGCGCCAACATGCTGGTCGGCACACTGGCCGCCATCGGCGGCCTACGTCTGAGTATTGCCGCCCCACCCAGCGAATACGCCGCGTGCGCGGCCGACTTGACCCAGGCAGGCTGCCACCTGACCTACCTCGGCTGGCTTCCCCGCGCCGAGCTGTGGCAGATCTTCCCCGACCATGACTTGCTCCTCGTGCCCTCCACCACACTGGAAGCCTTCGGTCTGGTTGCCCTCGAAGCACAGGCGTGCGGTCTGCCGGTGCTGTACCAGCCGGTGCCCGGCCTGACCGAGGTTCTGATCGACTCCGCCCTCCCCATCGACCTGACCGACTCTCGCGCCCTGGCCTCGATCCTCACCCGGCTCCAGAACGACCCGAACACGCTGGCAGACCTCCGCGAGGCCGGTCAGCGCAACGCTGTCCGCTTCCCGCTCAGCGCCACCGCGGCTGCGTTGAAAGCACTCAGCCAAGAGATCGCCTGACACGCGCGATAGCGCACAGCCCAGCCGCCCGGCGGCCTACGCTGACAACCGGCATCCCAGCGACCCCGAGGACACTGATGGCCCACCCGTATGACCAGATCACCCAGCTCCTCGGCAATGGGGTGGACCAGCAGGTGTTCCCCGGCGCGGTGTGGGCCATCGGCGACGGCGATGGCATCCTCCACTCGGGAACATGCGGCCTGGCCGACCCAGCCGATCCATCCTCCGCGATGCGGCTCGACACCGTCTTCGACGTCGCCAGCCTCACCAAGATCCTCGCCGTCTGGGCCTGTATCGGCTCCCTGTGGCAGGAAGGCGTGCTCCCGCTCCACGCCCCTCTCGCCACCTTCTGGCCCGAGGCCACCGGCCATCCACTCGGCCATGTCACCGCCCGGCACCTGCTCACCCATAGCGCTGGCCTGCCACCGCGGGCCAACCTCAAGAACCTGTACGGCACCGACCCCCAAGCTGTTCGCGGCGGTGTTCTGCGCGAGGCACTGCACCGTCCGCCCGGCCAAGCCGTCGAATACACCGACCGGGCCGCCCTGATCCTCGGCTACCTCGCCGAATACCTCTCCAGTCAATCCCTTGACCAGCTCGCCCACGAGCGAATCTGGCAGCCGCTCGGCATGTACCACACCCACTTCGGCCCCCTACCTTCCCAGATCACAACCCGGTGCGCCCCCACCGAACTCGACCCGGACACCGGCACCCACCTCAAAGGCGTTGCCCACGATTTCTCCGCTCGCCTACTCGGTGGGGTTTGCGGCATCGCCGGCGTCTTCTCCATCGTGGAGGACCTGGCGCTCTTCCAATGCCACCTTCTGGCCTCTGGAACGGATCAGGGCCCCTTCGGGGCCGCCTGGGTGACCGAGTCCCTCCAGGTCCATACCGGCGACCTCATCCCGGCGCGTGGCCTGTTTTGGTACCCCGCGCCCGGCACCAGCCCCGAGGAGGATATCTACGTCCACTACGGCTTCACCGGGACCGGCATGTGGATCTCCCCTAAGCAGGGCCGGTGGGCCATCCTGCTCACCAACAAGCTCTACTACAGCCGCGACCGCGAACCTCTAATGACCATCCGAAATGCTTTCCGCGCGCTCGCCTTTGATCGAGGTCCCTCACCTGCATCCGGTTCAGGGCTTGTGACAACACTCAGTGACGCGGCCGTACAGCGCAGAGAATGAGGTTCAGATACGGCTGGCTATATGGGCAAAAACCGTACGGAGCGACAGTTCGCGGTGCCTAGATGACCGCTTCGGACGCGAGACGATCATGTGGTCGTTTGTGGGCTATCCGGAATGGGTGTTTGCTATGTCGGCGGGTGCGAAATGTCGGGGCCGGTGATGGGAATCGGCCAGCGACCGGGGAGTGTGAGGGGCCGGAAGGTCCCTCACCTGGGGTTTGGGGCGAAGCCCCAATGAACACAGCCCGAGCGTGGGTCGCGCGTAGCGCGATGATCGTGAGGTCCGAAGAGACGGCGGCCGATCTTGCGTGCCCCCATAGGGAACGTCGATGGGCCGTGAAACGAGCGCCGGTCCTGTCCGGGGTCAGATGCGGCGTAGCCGTACGCGGCGGATGGAGTGGTCGGCGCCCTTGCGCAGCACCAGGCCGGCCCGGCCCCGGGTGGGGGCGATGTTCTCCACGAGGTTGCGCTCGTTGATGTCGCGCCACACGTTCCTGGCGAAGGTGGTCGCCTCCTCGTCCGACAGTTCGGAGAGGTGTTTGAAGTAGGACTTGGGGTCCTCGAAAGCCGTATGGCGGAGCTTGTGGAAGCGGTCCACGTACCAGTTGCGGATGTGCTCGACCTTCGCGTCCACGTAGATGGAGAAGTCGAAGTAGTCGTTGACCGCGAGTGCGGTGGGCGGGGCGGGCTGCAGGACGTTGAGGCCCTCGACGATGAGGATGTCGGGCCGGCGCACGGTCTGGATCGCGCCGGGGACGATGTCGTACTCCAGGTGGCTGTAGACGGGGGCGCTCACCTCGGGCAGGCCGGTCTTGACGTCGGCGACGAACCTGACCAGGGCCCGCCGGTCGTAGCTCTCCGGAAAGCCCTTCCTGTCCATGATGTTCTTGTCGTTGAGGACCTTGTTCGGGTAGAGGAAGCTGTCGGTGGTGATCCGATCCACCCGGGGGTGCTCGGGCCAGCGGGCCAGCAGGGTGTGGAGCAGGCGGGCGGTGGTGGACTTGCCGACCGCGACGCTGCCGGCGATGCCCAGGATGTACGGCGCGGGCCGCTGGCTGGCCCCGAGGAAGGTGTTGAGCGCCGCGCTGCGCTGCCTGGCCCCGGTGAAGTGCAGGTTGAGCAGCCGGGTGAGCGGCAGGTAGATATCCGTGACCTCGGCCAGGTCGATCGGGTCGTCGACGCCGCGCAGATCCTCAAGCTCCTCCTCGGTCAACGTCAGAGGCGTGTTCTTGCGGAGTTCGCTCCACTGAGCCCGGCTCAGCTCCACATACGGCGTCGTGTCCCACCCGTTGGCCATAGTCACGAAGCCTACTGACCGGTCGGAAACGGTTCGGTTCGGGTCCGGCGTTGCCCGATTGCGGGCAGGATTCTTGGGTTCTCCGGGAGATTCTCCATAGGCTCAGCGGTCGATTTCTCCATAGAGAAGGGGGCCGGTCATGTGCGGAATCGTGGGGTACGTCGGCAGGCGGCAGGCGATCGAGGTGGCCATCGAGGGGTTGGGGCGGCTGGAGTACCGAGGGTACGACTCGTCCGGGATAGCCCTGGTCGGGACCAACGGCGCGCTGACCGTGGAGAAGCGGGCCGGGAAGCTGGCCAACCTGCGTTCCATGCTGGCCGCGCGGCCCGCTCCACCGGCGACGGTCGGGATCGGGCACACCCGGTGGGCCACCCACGGCGCGCCGACCGACCGCAACGCCCACCCGCACACCGACTGCGGCGAGCGGATCGCGGTCATCCACAACGGCATCATCGAGAACTTCGCCCAGCTCCGGGCCGAGCTGGAGACGGGCGGGCACAAGCTCGCCTCGGAGACCGACACCGAGGTGGTGGCGCACCTGCTGGAGGAGTTCGCGAAGGAGGGCCTGGCGGAGGCGATGCGCCAGGTGTGCCGCCGGCTGCAGGGGGCGTTCACGCTGCTGGCGGTCTCGGTGGACGAGCCGGGCTTGGTGGTGGGCGCGCGGCGGAACTCGCCGCTGGTGGTCGGGCGCGGGGAGGGGGAGAACTTCCTCGGCTCGGACGTGTCGGCGTTCATCTCCTACACGCGGGAGGCGATCGAGCTCGGCCAGGATCAGGTGGTCGAGCTGCGGACGGCGGGGATCACGGTCACGGACTTCCACGGCAATCCCGTCGAGACGCGGAACTACCGCGTCGACTGGGACGCCTCGGCCGCCGAGAAGGGCGGCTACGACTACTTCATGCTCAAGGAGATAGCCGAGCAGCCACGGGCGGTGGCGGACACGCTGCTCGGCAGGATCGGGCCCGACGGGCTGCTGGTGCTGGACGAGATGCGGCTGTCAGGCCAGGATCTGCGGAACACCAAAAAGATCATCGTGGTTGCGTGCGGGACCTCCTACCATGCCGGACTTATCGCGAAATATGCGATCGAGCACTGGGCAGGGGTGCCGTGCGAGGTCGAGCTGGCCAGCGAGTTCCGCTACCGCGACCCGATTCTCGACCGCGACACGCTGATCATTGTGATCACCCAGTCCGGCGAGACCATGGACACGCTGATGGCCGTACGGCACGCACGCGAGCAGGGCTCCCGGGTGCTGGCCATCTGCAACGTGAACGGCTCCACGATCGCACGCGAGTCGGACGCCGTTCTCTACACGCACGCGGGCCCGGAGATCGCCGTCGCCTCCACCAAGGCCTTCCTCACCCAGCTCGTGGCCTGCTACATCGTGGCGCTCTATCTCGCGCAGGTCCAGGGGACCAAGTTCGGCGACGAGATCGCCCAGATCATCGACCGGCTGGCCGAGATGCCCTCCAAGGTGGAGGAGGTGCTCAGGGTCGCGGAGCCGGTCCGGGAGGTGGCCCGCTCGCTGGCCGCCGAGCGGTGCGTGCTCTTCCTCGGCCGCCACGTGGGTTTCCCGGTCGCGCTTGAGGGGGCGCTGAAGCTCAAGGAGCTGGCCTACATGCACGCCGAGGGCTTCGCCGCGGGGGAGCTCAAGCACGGCCCGATCGCATTGATCGACAAAGGCCTCCCGGTCGTGGTGATCGTCCCGTCCCCGGCGGGCCAGCGCGTGATCCATGACAAGATCGTGTCCAACATCCAGGAGATCCGGGCCAGGGGCGCCAGGACCATCGTCATCGCCGAGGAGGGTGACACCGCGGTCGAACCCTACGCGGACACGCTGATCCGCATCCCCGTCGTGCCGACCCTGCTCCAGCCGCTGGTGGCCACGGTGCCGCTCCAGCTGTTCGCCTGCGAGCTCGCCGCGGCCAAGGGGCACGACGTCGACCAGCCCCGCAACCTGGCCAAGTCCGTCACCGTGGAGTAGATGCTCCCGGATTGTCATCCACATCCTGTGGACAACGCCTGTGACTCCTCCACGCCGCGGCGGTGGCCTGGCTCGTGAGGGCGGGGCCGCCCGGTGGGTGGGCCACGCGGTGCGGGGCTTCGCTAACCTGGAGCCGTGATCGTGGGCATCGGCGTGGACGTCGTGGACGTGGCCCGGTTCGAGGCGACGCTGGAACGGACTCCCGCGCTGCGGTCGCGGCTTTTCACCGAGGTCGAGCGGGCACTGACCGTGCAGTCCCTGGCCGCCCGGTTCGCGGCCAAGGAAGCGGTGGCCAAGGCACTCGGCGCGCCTCCAGGCCTGGCCCATCTGGATGCCGAGGTGCGCACCGGCGAACACGGCCGGCCGGAGCTGTACGTGAGCGGCCGGGTCGCCGAGGTCGCCGCCGCCCTCGGCGTGACGCGGTGGCACGTGTCGCTGACGCACGACGGAGGCGTGGCGGTCGCCTACGTGATCGCCGAGGGCTGACCGTGCCGGAGCATGCACGGCTGATCGACGCGGGATAGCGTCGGGATCATGCTGACCGCATATACCTCCGATCAGATCAGAGCGGCCGAGGCGGCGCTGATGGCGAAGCTGCCCGAGGGCACGCTCATGGAACGGGCGGCCACCGGGCTCGCCGTGACCTGCGCCCGGATGCTCGGCACGGTGTACGGCTCGCGCGTCGTGCTGCTGATCGGCAGCGGCGACAACGGCGGTGACGCCCTTTACGCCGGGGCGAGGCTCGCGTCCAGAGGGGCCAGGGTGGACGCGATCCTCGCCGGGGAGCGGTTCCACAGAGCAGGGGCGGCGGCCCTGCGGCGCTCCGGTGGCCGCGTGACGGATCTTCAGGGTGGGACCTCGGCGGCTCGCCGGCTCGTCCACGCCGCTGACCTGATCATGGACGGACTGGTGGGGATCGGCGGGGCGGGCGCCCTGCGCGAGCCGTACGCGACCCTCGCGGGGCTGGCCAACGACGCGCCCGGCGCCGTGGTCGCGGTGGACGTGCCGAGCGGGGTGGACGCGAGCAGCGGGAGGATCGACGGGGCGGCGGTCCGGGCGGACGTCACCGTCACGTTCGGCGCCTACAAGATCGGGCTGCTCGTCGACCCGGGCGCGGTGAACGCGGGCCGGGTGGAGCTCGTCGACATCGGGCTCGGGCCGTACCTCCCGGATCCCGAGGCGTCCGCGTTCATCGACGCCGACGTGGCGGTGCGGCTGCCCGTGCCGGACGCGCTGTCCGACAAATACCGCAGGGGCGTCGTCGGCATCGCCGCCGGAAGCCACCAGTACACCGGGGCGGCGGTGCTGGCCGTGGGCGGGGCGATCCGGGCGGGGGCGGGCATGGTCCGCTACGCGGGGGTCGCCGAGCCGGTGGAACAGGTGCGGGCCCGCTGGCCCGAGGCCGTGATCACCCCCCTCCAGCCGGGTGAGGGAGTCGACAAGGTGGGCCAGGTGCAGGCGTGGGTGGTCGGGCCCGGGCTCGGCACCGGTCCCGAGGCGCTCGCCGTCGTTCGTTCGGTGCTGGCGAGCGACGTCCCGGTGCTCGTGGACGCCGACGCGCTGACGCTGGTCGCCAAGAACAGGTCGCTGCTCCGCCGGGGCGCACCCGTCCTGATCACTCCGCACGCGGGCGAGCTGTCCCGGCTGCTGGACGTGCCACGGGCGCGGATCGAGGCCCGGCGGCTGGAGAACGTACGGCGGGCCGCCTCGGAACTGGGTGTCACCGCCCTGCTGAAGGGCTCGACCACGCTGGTCGCGGAGGAGGAGCGCCCGGTCAGGATCAACCGCACCGGCAGCCCCTGGCTGGCCACCGGCGGCACCGGCGACGTGCTGGCCGGGCTCACGGGCGCGCTGCTGGCCGCGGGGCTCAGCGGGTACGACGCGGCCTCCTGCGCCGCTCACTTGCACGGAATCGCCGGACGGAACGGCCCGCTCTCCGCGGGAGACGTCGTCGAAGCCCTTCCCGAGGTCATAAGGTCGGTCATGAACAGGCTCGGCCGTGAATAGGCTTCGAGAAGATAGTTGACCTGCCAGACTGAAAAGATGAGTTACCCGATGACCCCTGCAGAGGCGCGGGTGGATCTCTCGGCGATCCGGGACAACGTCGCGCTGCTCAGACAGCATGCCCCCGGAGCCGAGGCCATGGTCGCCGTCAAGGCCGACGCCTACGGGCACGGGCTGGTGCCCTGCGCGCGGGCCTGCCTGGAGGCCGGCGCCATCCGGCTCGGGACCGCGTACGTCCGCGAGGCCCTGGAATTGCGGGCTGCGGGGGTCGTCGCACCGATCCTTTCGTGGATCGTTCCGCCCGGTGAGCCGCTGGACCAGGCGATCGACCAGGACGTGGAGCTGTCGGCGGCATCGAAGAGGCTGCTGGACGCCATCGCCGAGGCGGCAGGCCGTACGGGCAAGGCCGCCAGGGTGCACCTGAAGGCGGACACCGGCACGTCGCGCGGCGGCGCGACGCTCGACGACTGGCCCGCGCTGGTGGGCCGGGCCGTGGCCCGGCAGGCCGAGGGGACGATCGAGATCGTCGGGCTCTGGTCGCACTTCGCCTGCGCCGACATCCCGGGGCACCCGTCCATCGACGCCCAGCTCACCGCCTTCGACGAGGCGCTGGCCGTCGCCGAGAAGGCGGGCGCCGGAGGGTCCCACGTGATCCGGCACATCGCCAACTCGGCGGCGACGCTGATGCTGCCCCAGGCACGCTACGACATGGTCCGGCCGGGGATCGCGGCCTTCGGCCTCAGCCCCGTGCCCGAGCTGGGCGACTTCGGCCTCCGCCCCGCGATGACCCTGGTCGCGCGGATCGCGCTGGCCAAGCGGGTTCCGGCGGGTTCCGGCGTGTCCTACGGCCATCTCTACGTCACAGATCGCGAGACCACGCTTGGCCTCGTCCCTCTCGGGTATGCGGACGGAATCCTGCGGCACGCCACGAACCGGGCGGAGGTGCTGGCGGGCGGTCGCCGGCGACGGATCGCCGGGAGGGTCTGCATGGATCAGTTCGTGATCGACGTCGGGGACGACCCGCTGGCCGAAGGTGACGAGGTGATCGTGTTCGGTGACGGTTCACAGGGCGAGCCGACCGCGCAGGAATGGGCGGATTCCCTTGGCACGATCACCCATGAGATCGTGACCAGGATCGGTGCGCGAGTCCCACGCGTTCACCGGTGAGAGGCAGCTCAGGGAGTCGCATGAGTACTACCACACGGCGCAAGGTCGGGATCGCCGGCGCGATCGTCGGCGCCGCGTCGGCCGGAGTGGCCGCCGCGGCCCTCGCCAAGCGGTACGCCGTCGGCCGCATCAGGCTGCGGCCCGACCTGGAGGCGAGCGAGCCGTTCGGCGAACTGCGCGGCCGCCCCACCACGGTCACCACCTCCGACGGCGTGCCCCTCTACGCCGAGGTGGACGGGCCCGAAGACGCCCCGCTGACGGTGGTGCTGTGCCACGGCTACACGCTCAACCTGGACTCCTGGCACTACCAGCGGCGTGACCTGCGTGACTCTTACCGCCTGGTGCTGTGGGACCAGCGCTCCCACGGGCGCTCGCCGCGCGTCACGTCCGAGGACTCCACGATCGACCGGCTCGGCGACGACCTGGCCGAGCTGATCGAGGCCCTGGTGCCCGGGCCCTGCGTGCTGGTGGGGCACTCCATGGGCGGTATGACGATCATGGCGCTGGCGGACCGGCACCCCGCGCTGTTCGGCGACAAGATCAAGGGTGTCGCGCTGATCTCCACTTCCGCCGGCAAACTGGCCGAGCTCTCCCTGGGTCTTCCCGCGCTGCTGTCCAAAGCCGTGCACAAGGTCACGCCGAGCACGGTGTCGATCCTGAGCCGTAACGGCGAGCTGGTGGACAAGGGGCGCGAGGCGGGCAACGACGTGGCCTTCCTGGTCCTGCGCTATCTGGGTTTCGGCGACTCCAGGAACGTCAGTCCCACGGTGGTGGACTTCGCCGAGTCGATGATCCGCTCGACCCCGTTCGAAGTGATCGCCAACTTCTACCCGGCGCTGATGTCACACGACAAGCTGAGCGCCCTGGATGTCCTGGATGACATTCCCACCTCCATCATGGTGGGAGAGAAAGACTGGCTGACGCCCGTCGACCACAGCAAGGCGATGGCGGCGGCGCTGCCTCGTGCCCAGTTCGCCGAGATTCCCAACAGCTCGCACCTGGTCCAGCTGGAGCGGCCGACCGTTGTCAACGACGCCCTGCGCGACCTGCTCAAGCGGGCGTCCGCGGACAGCGCTGCGGACGACACGGAACGGTGAGGCGGGCCCGGAAGCGTGAATCGCGATCCGCGAGGCCGCCGCGGGGGTCGTGGCCGGCGTGACCATCAACAGGAGTGATCGAGCAGTGAGAATCGTGGCGACCGTCGAGGAGATGAGGGAGCTGGGCGCGGAGCTGGCCGAGCTGCTGCGTCCGGGTGACCTGGCCGTGCTGTCCGGACCGCTCGGCGCGGGCAAGACGACCCTGGTCCAGGGGATCGCCGAAGGCCTCAAGGTGCGTGGGCCGATCACCTCTCCGACCTTCGTCATCGCCCGGGTGCACCCCTCCCTGTCGGGTGGGCCCGCACTGGTGCACGTGGACGCCTACCGGCTCGGTGGTGACCTGGAGGTCGACGACCTGGACCTGGACGCCTCGCTGGAGGAGTCGGTGACGGTCGTGGAGTGGGGCGAGGGCATGGTCGAGGGGCTCGCCGACGACCGGCTGGAGATCTTCATCGAACGCGGAGAGTCCGGCGAGGAGCGGACGGTACGGCTTCGCGGCGTCGGCCGCCGCTGGGAAGGCATCGTCTGATTCGCCCCCGTAGACACGCAAATCCTGGCACGCTAGCCCTGCATCCCTCTTGGTATAGATCATCGGAGCCGAAGATCGACTCTGATGGGTTTGCCCATGTTTAATGGGGAAAAGGTGGGAAGTCGTGCCGGGCGAGGGTCGTCGGCCGGAGTGCGAAGTGGAGTGCGACGTTGCCAAGGGTCAAGCGTGTCGCGGTTCTAGGGGCCATCGCTCTTTTCGGAGTGGCCGGATGCACGGCCGAGGCGAACTCGGGTAATCCCGTTTCGGCCAGCTCGCCCACCGGGCAGGAGAAGGCGATCAGCCGGGAGGACATCGAGGTCCAGTTGCAGCCCGGCCGCGCCAGGGCCGGGCAGAAGGTGTGGGTGCTGGCGAACTGCCCGATTCCCCAGGGCGGTCCCGAGCACCGGGGCACCGCGTCGTCCCGGATCTTCCGCACACCGATCACACTCGACCCGATCCTGACCACGCCCAGCCCGGCTCCCTCGGCCGGCGCCACCCCCGTGGCGAAGCCGTGGGTCCGCGGCCAGGCCACCGTCGCCGCCGGCGCCGAGGCCGGCGTCTACGAGGTCAACGCCCGGTGCGAGGGGACCAACGACACCGGCAAGGCCAGCCTCAGGATCGTGGCCGACTCCAAGCCGTCCAAGCCGAGCACCACCCCCAGGCCGACACGGACCGTCATCAGCACCCACGGACCCGGCACGGGCGGCGGCGGCACCGCGGCCGGCGGCCCCCGGGACACGGGCATGCCGTTCGGTGTGACCGGAGCGCTGCTGGCCGCAGCCCTGGCCGGTGGCCTCGGCTTCGCGATCGTGCGCCGCCGCCGACCGTAGCACCCGACATGGCCGAGTCCCCCCGCTGGTCACGGATCATCGTGGCCGGAATCATCACCGGTGCCGTCATGGTCGCCCTCAACAAGGGCGGCGGAGAGGACGAACCACCCGCCCGAGCCTCGGTCGTGCCCAGCCGCATCGACATCCCGTCGCTGGGCATCAAGGCGCCCCTGATGAAGCTCGGTGTGAAGGACGGGCAGATCGAGCTCCCGCCGTACGAGAAGCCGGAGACGGCGGGGTGGCTCAAGGACAGCGTGGTCCCCGGCGATGAGGGCCCCGCCGTGATCCTCGGACACGTGGACACCAAGACCGCTCCCGCGGTCTTCTACAAGCTCAAGAACATCCGGGAGGGGCAGGTCGTCAAGGTCGTGCGCAGTGACGGCAAGGTCGCCCAGTATCGCGTGGACTCCGTCGAGCAGATCAGCAAGAACCGCTTCCCGGCGGACAAGGTCTATCTTGAGGACGGCCTGCGGCTGATCACCTGTGGGGGGAGCTTCGACTGGGACAGGCACGAGTACCGCGACAACATCATCGTCTACGCCACCCTCGTCAGGCCGGACGACTCCAGGGCCTGACCGCGCGACGGCCGAAGGGCCGTCTGGACCGGCGATGTGGGCCCGAATGCCGTCCGACGGACTAGGCTAACTGTTCGTGCTGGTCCTGGCCTTTGATACCGCGACCCCCGCCGTCACCGCAGCGCTGCACGACGGTGAGAGGGTCCTCGCCGAATCGACGACCGTTGACGCGCGTCGCCACGGTGAACTGCTCGTGCCCACGATCGAGACGGTCCTGCGGGAGGCCGGAGCCTCGCTCGGCGACGTCACCACCGTCGTCGCGGGCTCGGGGCCCGGTCCCTACACCGGCTTGAGAGTCGGTCTGGTGACCGCCCAGGCCCTGGCGACGTCGCTGGGCGTCCCGGCCTACGGCGTGTGCACGCTCGACGCCATCGCCTACGGCAGCGGGCTGACCGAGCCGTTCCTGGTGGCCACCGACGCGCGGCGCAAAGAGGTGTTCTGGGGACACTACGAGGACCCGCGGACCCGGCTGTCGGGCCCCGCGGTGGACAAACCCCAGAACCTGCCGGAGCGTCTTCCGCTCGTCGGCGCCGGTGCCCGGATGTACGCCGAGATCATCGGCGCCTCTCGCCTGGCGGACGCGCCGGAGTATCCCTTCGCGGGAGCACTGGCCGCGCTGGCCGCCGAGCAACTCGGCGAGCCGGACGTCCGGGAGGTGGTGGAAAGCGGCACGCATCCCGTGCTGAGCCTGCCCCGCCCGCTCTACCTGCGCCGTCCCGACGCTCAAGTGCCCGGGACCCCGAAGAAGGTCTCCGCATGAGCGCCGTGCTGCGGCAGATGACCATGGACGATCTCCCCGCGGTGATGAAACTGGAGCGGGAGATCTTTCCCAAGGACGCGTGGAGCGAGGGCATGCTCCGCGACGAACTCAACGGCCAGCCCCACACCCGTCACTACGTGGTGGCTCTGGTGAACGACGAGATCGTCGGCTACGCCGGGCTTTTCGCGGCCGGCGACCAGGCGGACGTGCAGACCATCGCCGTCTCGGCCGACTGCCGGCGAACCGGGATCGGCAGCGTCATGCTGACCGAACTGCTGGCGGAGGCCGTACGACGGGGCGCGCAGGCGATCTTCCTGGAGGTGCGTGCCGACAACCCGGACGCGCAGTCGATGTACGAGCGGTTCGGCTTCGAGCGGCTCGGCCTGCGCCGTCGCTACTACGAGGACGGCACCGACGCGATCACGATGAAGAAGGACCTCAATGCGTGACGAACCCCTAGTCCTGGGCATCGAGACCTCCTGCGACGAGACCGGAGTGGGTATCGTCCGGGGACACACCCTGCTGGCCAACACGATCGCGTCCAGCGTCGAGGAGCACGCCCGCTTCGGCGGAGTGGTGCCCGAGGTGGCCTCCCGGGCGCATCTGGAGGCGATGACCCCGACCGTTGAGCGGGCGCTGGAGCAGGCGGGCCTGCGCTTCTCCGACATCGACGCGATCGCGGTGACCGCAGGCCCCGGCCTGGCCGGGGCGCTGCTCGTCGGTGTCGCCGCGGCCAAGGCGTATTCGCTGGGCCTCGGGGTGCCGCTGTACGGAGTGAATCATCTGGCCGCTCATGTGGCCGTGG
Source organism: Streptosporangium sp. NPDC000396 (assembly GCF_042898655.1). Taxonomy (NCBI): domain Bacteria; kingdom Bacillati; phylum Actinomycetota; class Actinomycetes; order Streptosporangiales; family Streptosporangiaceae; genus Streptosporangium; species Streptosporangium sp. NPDC000396. The sequence continues at coordinate 56,743 of NZ_JBIAZA010000032.1, read as the reverse complement.
ACCAGCTCGAACACGGGGCCCTGCCCAAGCCGTGCATCGCCATGCTGGTGTCGGGTGGGCACTCCTCCCTGCTGCTGGTACCCGATGTCGCCAAGGAGGTCATCTCGCTGGGATCCACGGTCGACGACGCCGCCGGCGAGGCGTTCGACAAGGTCGCCCGTGTTCTCGGCCTGCCCTTCCCCGGCGGTCCCTACATCGACAGGGCGGCCCGGGACGGTTCCGGCACGGCCATCGCCTTCCCACGCGGCAAATACGACGACGGCACGCTGGACTTCTCGTTCTCCGGGCTGAAGACCGCCGTGGCGCGATGGGTGGAGGCCCGGGAGAGATCCGGCGAGTCGATCCACGTGCCCGACGTCGCGGCGTCGTTCCAGGAGGCCGTGGTCGACGTGCTGACCCGCAAGGCCCTTCAGGCGTGCCGTAAGTATGACGTCCAGGACCTGCTGATCGGCGGCGGCGTGGCGGCCAACTCCCGCCTGCGTGCCCTCGCCCAGGAGCGCTGCGACGCGGCCGGCGTACGGCTCCGCGTCCCGCGCCCGGGGCTGTGCACGGACAACGGGGCCATGGTGGCCGCGCTGGGCGCCGACCTGGTGGCCGCCGGTGTCACCGCGTCCCCGCTGGACATCCCCGCCGACTCGTCACTTCCGATCACCACCGTCCACGTGTGATCCCCGCTTCCGGGCAGGACGATCTCACGCCGGGTGAAGGGCGAGCGTCGGGTAGTCGGTGTAACCGCGGTGGTCGCCGCCGAAGGCCGTGGTGAAGTCGGGTTCGTTGAGCGACGCGCCGAGGCGCAGGCGAAGCGGCAGGTCGGGGTTGGCCAGGAAGGCCCTGCCCAGCGAGACCAGGTCGGCGCCGCGGCCCAGCCAGTGGGAGGCGGCGTCGGCCGGATCGGCGAGTGAAGGGTCGTTGACGATGAGGGTGTTGGGCCACAGGGCGCGGACCCGCTCGTAGAGCTCGTCCGAACCGCCCGCGATGAGGTGCAGGTAGGCCAGGCCGATCTCGGAGAGCGCGGAGACCAGCGCCGGGTAGACCTCGTGCGCGTCGTCTTCGACCACTTCCTGGGCGCCGGTGCCGGGCGACAGCCGGATGCCGACCCTGGACGCGCCGATCGCCTCCGCGACCGCCCGTGCGGCCTCCACGGCGAACCGGATCCGGCCGTCCACGGATCCGCCGAAGCGGTCGTCGCGCAGGTTGGCGTTCTGCGACAGGAACTGGTGGATGAGATAGCCGTTCGCGCCGTGCAGTTCGACCCCGTCGAAACCGGCGTCGACGGCGCGGCGGGCGGCGTCGACGAAGTCGCCGATGGTCGCCTCGACCTTGCCGGTGGACAGCTCCACGGGGGTGGGGATGTCCTGCATGCCGTTCGGCGTGAAGATCTGCGTCGCGGGCCGTACGGCGGACGGGGCGACGGGCAGCGCGCCGGTGTTGTCGGGATGGCCGATCCGGCCGGTGTGCATGATCTGGGCGAAGATCCGCCCGCCCGCCGCGTGGACGGCGTCCGTGACCTCACGCCACCCGGCCACCTGCTCGTCGGTGTGCAGCCCCGGCGTGTTCATGTATCCCTTGCCGGCCGGGCTTGGCTGCGCTCCCTCGGTGACGATTAGACCGGCCGAGGCGCGTTGGGCGTAGTAGAGAGCGGTCAGCGAGGAGGGAATGCCCTCGACGTAGGCCCGTGAGCGGGTCATGGGTGCCATCACGAGGCGGTTGGGCAACTCCAGGGCACCGAGCTTGAACGGTGTGAACGGCATGACCGATCCTTCCTTTGCCAGCCAATTTGGCTGACCAACTTGGCCAGCCAATGGTTAGTTCTACAACTTGGTCGGCCAACTTGCAAGCGATAGGCTCGGACCCGGAAAGAGGGGGCCTGTCATGACGGAACCAGTGCTGGAGGAAGGCGCCGAGGGAGCCGAATCGTGTGGGGCAGTCTGCGATGACCTGAACCGCCTGATGAATCAGGCGATGCGTGGTCATCGCCTGCTGCTCACCAGCCTCCTCGCGGAGATCGATCTCTATCCGGGTCAGGAGCGTGTGATGAGCCTGCTCTGGGAGAGGGGGCCGCAGTCACAGAACGTCCTGGCCAAGCTGCTCGGGATCGACGTGTCCACGATGACCAAGACCCTGCAGCGCCTTGAGCGGAGCGGGTTCATCAGCCGGAGCCCCAGCCCGGCCAACCGGCGCGTCAGCATCGTGGAGACCACGCCGAAGGGCGACGCGCTGCGTCCCGAGATCGAGCGGATCCTGACCGAGGTGCACCGGCGGATGACCCTGGGGCTGACGCCTGAGCAGACCGAAACGCTGTCCTCGTTGCTGGAAGTGGTCCAGGTCAACCTGTGTCGTGAGGTGAGAGCGAACCCCGGCCTGGCCGACGGGCAGGGGCCCGGCAAGGGTTACCCCTCCGGGGAGGGCGGGCGGTTCTGACGGGGCCGGGGCGGGCTCCGAGAAGGCACGGCCCAGAGAAGGCACGGCCCAGAGAAGGTACGGCCCAGAGAAGGTACAGGTCCGGGAGGAGCGCGAGTTCTGAGGGTCGCGGGCCTGGGGGAGTGGCCGGTGCCCGCGCCTTTCGGCGGCGCGGGCCGGGGGCTTCGGTTCTTGTCAGTCCTTGTCGTTGCGGGTGGGGCGGAGGAGGGCTTCGGCGAGGGCCAGCATGGTCTCCTCCAGCGCGCCCAGGCGGCGGGTGAGGTCCGCGCGGGCGGGTTCCATGATCTCGCCGAGGGCTTCGGAGAGCTGCTCTCGGTCGGGCTGGGCGCGGAGCATCTCCGCCAGGGGGACGAGGGCGGCCTGGGCCTGGGCGGCGCGCTCCTCCAGGGAGTCGAAGCGCTTGGCGTGGTCGTCGGCGTGGGTGCCGATGAGCGCGTCGATGTTCTTGTGGATCCCGCCGATGTCGAAGGTGGCGGGTAACTCGCCGACACGCTGGTTGACGGTCTCGACGTGGTCGTCCACGCTCTCCAGCCGCAGGCCGATCTTCTCCGCCTGGCTCTCCAGTGCGCACAGGCGGGAGTCGACGACGTCGACCCGGCTGGTGACACGGCCCTCGACGTCGTCGAGACGCTCGTCGAGCATGTCGAAGCGGCCGTCGTGGCGGGTGGAGATCTCGCCGAGGTGGCCGCCCACCGCGCCGACGCGGGAGTCCGCGGCGGACACCCGCTCCTCCAAGGTGGCGCAGCGTCCGTCGATTCCGCCCAGCAGGCCGTTCACCCGGTCGACCCGGCTCTCGATGTCGTCGGCCCGGCTGTCCAGGCGGGTCGCCACCAGGTCGACCTTGCCGTTCGCCTGCTCGACGGCGGCGAGCAGGCGGTCGGCGGCCTCGCCGACGATCTCCTGCAGGCTCGCGGACAGGTCGAGCATCCCGGACTCGATGCGCTCGGAGCGCTGGACGAGGTCGGCCAGAGCTTTGTCCAGGCGGGTGAACCGGTTGGCCGCGGCCTCCATGTTCGTCTGGATCTGACCGAGGCGCCTGGCGAACTCGCTCATTCGTTCGCCGGTGCCCTGGCCGTCGTCGATGATCGCCTGGAGGCGGGAGAGTGCCTCGTCCATGCTCTCCCCGACGGTGCCGACGTCGGCCCAGAGGCTTGGCAACTCACCGATGGGCGTGACCCGGTCGCGGACGGTGTCGACGCGCTCGCCAACGGCGTCCACGTGGTCGCGGACCGCCTCGACGTGCTGGGCGAGGCCTTCGGCCCAGGCCGGGGGGCGGACGGCGATGTCGTCCAGGCGGCCGTGAACGGAGTCCAGGGTGCCGCTGAGGCCGCCGAGCTCGCGTTCCCTGACCTCCCTCAGCAACCACTCCATGCCTTCCAGGCGCTGGCGGATCTCGTCGAGCACGGCGCCCTGGGTGCGCTGCTCGTACACGTGATCCTGGGCTGCGCGGGCGAGGAGCTCGCGCATCCGATCGGAGATGGCGGTCTGGCTGCCTGCCTGGAGCAGGGTGTGGTCGGAATGATCCACCGAAAGGCTCCTTCACGCGCCGACGGTCAGCCGCGCGGTGGGATTGGTCCGGTTTGCTAATAAACGCGGTTGAACCGCAGGCGGCGGAAGAACTCCCGCCCGGCAACCTTAGCCTCTGGATCAAGGTTTTTCGGAGTCGAATTTAAAAGATCGTGATTGTCGACAGATTGTCCGAATCCATTATTTCAGCAGGTCAGTAAGGGGTGCAGATAAGGGCGAACGGCCTGTCGACAATTCGGGTAAGAATGACTACCGAAGATTTATCCCCAGAAAGTCGCAAGTCTCTCCGCAAACGTTCGAGGTCGACGGCGGAGCCCCGTTTTTTGAGCGTCACGTTGCCCACTCCGCGCTCGCGGAGCGCCGCCCGCAGTCGTTTGAGTGAGAATGGCAGCACCTCGTGAACCTCGTACAGAGATGCCCATGGCGTCCGCGTCGCGACGTCCCCGGTGATGTAGGCGATGTGCGGGTCGAGCAGGTGCCCGCCGACCATGGCGGCGATCTCCGCCACGAGATGGGCCCGGATCGCCGCGCCGTCTGGTTCGTAGACGTAGCGGCCGACAGGACCGTGCTCGGGCCGGCCGAGCACCGGATCGGGCGTCATCGTCACGCCCGAGGGCAGGAGCGTGGCCCTTCGCTCCGTGTCGCCGGCCAGCTTGCCGCACCAGATCACGGCTTCCTTGACGTCGCCCTTGTAGGAGACCCACTCGGCTTCGGCGCCGTCGGGGATGAACTCGTAGGGAATGCCGGGGGCCACCTTCAGGCAGGCCGCGCGAGCCCTCGCCACCATCTCCAGGACCTCAGGCCACGGTGGCGAGTAGGCCATCGGATCGAAGGTCCTGCCTCGTGCCGTACGGCGGGCGGGGTCGGCGAACAGGACGTCGAAGGCCGCCGGGTCGATCGTGGTGGCGTCGGCCACACGGACCGAAACCCGGTCGCCGAACCCCAGGGCGTCGGCGTTCGCCTGGGCGATCGCGGCGGTGAGCGGGTCGGCGTCCACGGCCTCCACGGTGCATTCGGCCCTGGCCAGCGCGAGCAGATCACCGCCGATGCCGCAGCAGACGTCGGCGATGCGGGAGCCGGGGCCGATGCGCCGGGCGCGGTGGTCGGCGACCTCGCGGCGGGTCGCCTGTTCCAGGCCGTCCGAGGTGAAGTACATGAGATCGGCGTCGGCGCCGAACTTCTCTCTCGCGCGCCGCCTGAGCGTGGCCTGCGTGAGCGCCGCCGAGGTCAGGCCGGGGTCGTAGGTCTTCCTGAGCCGCGTCACCGCCGCCACCGGGTCGTCGCCCACGATCTCGGCCGCCGCTCCCAGGGCCTCCTGGCCACGCGGGGTCAACAGCTCCCGGAATGCGTCAAGGTCCACGCCACCCGACGTTACCGTCTGGTCGAGGTGCGGCTTTCTCCCCGGTCTCAGTCCGGCAACTCTATGAGGTCGATGTCGATGGGGAATGGTTCGGCGACCTTGAGACGGTCGTGGTGGATGCCGGTGACCGAGTAGGACCGGCTGACCGGATCGAGTTGATAGACGAAGACTGTCGGCTCGTCAGCTTTGTTCTCTACCAGCCAGAAGTGGGGGATGCCTGCCTTGGCGTAGAGCTCCGGCTTGACACTGTGGTCGCGGAATTCGGATTCGGGTGAGACGACTTCGATGACCAGATGCACTTCGTTGGGCGTGTAGGCGGTGCGGGACCGATCCTGCGCCGCTTGCTTGTCGACGACGACAACGTCCGGACATGGGCGCTGTCTCGGACCAAGCACGAGATCCATCTGCATCACCGCTTTGAGGTGATCGGGAGCCTGTGCGTTGAGGGTGGTGCGTAGTCCATACAGGAGGTACTCGTGGAAGCGCCTTTGGGGGGACATGAAGATGAGGGCTCCATCGATGAGTTCGACGTGCTTGAAGAAGTCCAGCTCGCCGTTGGGGCCGTTCTGGGGGAGCCGGTCGAGGTCGTCGGCCGTCCACCCTCCGGGCGGGGGATACGGCCAGTTGGCGAGCAACTCATCAGCGTCACGCAGTGCGCCCGTTTCCTTGCTCACAGTGCTGGTCACGCCCTCCACCCTAGCGTCGTCTCCGTCACCGTTCGTGGTCATCGGGTCACATTCCCATCAGAGCTTCCTGGTCATCTCTCTCATGTTCCCCCGGATCGGGGTCGTTGTCGCCTGTGTCAGGGAAGGCGGGGACTCCTTTGGAGGTAGAGATGAACTGGAGGTAGAGATGGACGCCTTGTTCTTTTCGAACCTCTTGTGCCTCGATGTGCGAGGGGTTTGGATGGCAGAAGAAAATTCCAGTGAGCCTGGAGAGGTGCTGGTTTCGTGCGGCACTCCCGGGAGCTGTGCGAGGGGCGGGTCCAGTGTGTCCGGAGCCTGTCTGTGGTGAAGCGGCGCAAGGCTTGACGCTCGCATGAAGCACGCATGGGTGGTTCGTGTTGACTGTCAAGGCCTCCTTGCATACTGTTCCGTATTGGCACTCTCCCGGTGAGAGTGCCAATAAATATGCGACGAGGCAGGTCTGACACCCGCGACGGCAGACCGCTGGTCGCCTCTTCTAGATCATTCAAATCTGAAGGGGAGGTCCGACGTGACGACCGCCACCAAGGTTCCCGTTAAGCCGCTCGGCGACCGCATCGTGGTCCAGCCGCTGGAGGCCGAGCAGACCACCGCTTCCGGTCTGGTTATCCCGGACACCGCCAAGGAGAAGCCCCAGGAGGGCAAGGTTCTCGCGGTGGGCCCGGGTAACTGGGACGAGGACGGCGAGAAGCGTATCCCGCTCGACGTCAAGGAGGGCGATGTCGTCCTCTACAGCAAGTACGGCGGCACCGAGGTGAAGTACGGCGGCGAGGAGTACCTCGTGCTCTCCGCCCGCGACGTGCTCGCCATCATCGAGAAGTAATTCACGCTTCACACAGATGACGTATCGAGCCCCGGGACGCGAGAGCGCCCGGGGCTTTGATACGCCGACGTACTTTAGGGAGGATTGTCATGCCGAAGACCCTGTCGTTCGAGGAGGACGCACGCCGCGCTCTTGAGCGTGGTGTGAACGCCCTCGCGGATGCCGTGAAGGTGACCCTTGGCCCGCGCGGCCGCAACGTCGTCATCGACAAGAAGTTCGGTGCGCCGACCATCACCAACGACGGTGTCACCATCGCTCGCGAGGTCGAGCTGGAGAAGCCGTACGAGAACCTCGGCGCCCAGCTGGCCAAGGAAGTCGCCACCAAGACCAACGACATCGCCGGTGACGGCACGACCACCGCCACCGTGCTCGCCCAGGCGATGGTTCGCGAGGGTCTGCGTAACGTCGCCGCCGGCGCCCAGCCGCTGTCCCTCAAGCGCGGCATCGACCTCGCCGCCAGGGCCGTCAGCGACAGGCTGATCGAGTCCGCGCGTCCGGTCGAGGACAAGAAGGAGATCGCGAACGTAGCGACGATCTCCGCCCAGGACGAGAAGATCGGTGAGCTGATCGCCGAGGCGTTCGACAAGGTGGGCAAGGACGGTGTCATCACCGTCGAAGAGTCCAACACCATGGGCCTGGAGCTTGAGTTCACCGAGGGCCTCCAGTTCGACAAGGGCTACCTGTCGCCCTACATGGTGACCGACCAGGAGCGGATGGAAGCGGTCCTTGAGGACGCCTACATCCTGATCTCCCAGGGCAAGATCTCCTCCGTCGCGGACTTCCTGCCGCTGCTGGAGAAGGTCGTGCAGACCAAGAAGCCGCTGCTCGTCATCGCCGAGGACGTCGAGGGCGAGGCCCTGGCGGTCCTGGTCACGAACAAGATCCGTGGCACCTTCACCTCCGTCGCGGTCAAGGCGCCGGGCTTCGGTGACCGGCGCAAGGCCATGCTGCAGGACATCGCCATCCTCACCGGTGGCCAGGTCGTCAGCGAAGAGGTCGGCCTCAAGCTGGACACCGTCGGCGTCGAGGTGCTCGGCAGCGCCCGCCGCATCGTGATCACCAAGGACTCCACCACCATCGTGGACGGTGCGGGCGACGCGCAGGCGATCGCCGGCCGGGTCAAGGAGATCAAGTACGCCATCGAGCAGTCCGACTCCGACTGGGACCGCGAGAAGCTCCAGGAGCGCCTCGCCAAGCTCGCCGGCGGTGTCTGCGTGCTGAGGGTCGGTGCGGCCACCGAGGTGGAGCTCAAGGAGAAGAAGCACCGTCTTGAGGACGCGATCTCCGCGACCCGCGCCGCGATCGAGGAGGGCATCGTCTCCGGCGGTGGCTCCGCGCTGATCCACGTCTCCAAGGTTCTGGACGACCTGGGCCTGAGCGGCGACGAGGCGACCGGTGTCGCCGTGGTTCGCAAGGCGCTCATCGAGCCGGCTCGCTGGATCGCCGAGAACGCCGGCCTGGAGGGCTACGTCGTGACCTCCAAGGTCTCCGAGCTGCCCGTCGGCCAGGGGTTCAACGCCGCCACCGGTGACTACGGCGATTTGATCGCCCAGGGTGTCATCGACCCGGTTAAGGTCACCCGCTCGGCCGTCCAGAACGCCGCCTCCATCGCCGGCATGCTGCTGACGACCGAGGCGCTCGTGGTGGACAAGCCCGAGGAGGAGGCCCCGGCCGCCGGTGGTCACGGCCACGGTCACGGCCACGGCCACTGATCTTCATCGGATCCGTACGGCTCGCATCCCATCAAGGGATGCGAGCCGTTTGCGTTTTCCGGTAAACCGAAAGGGACCCCAAAGCGTCATCGCATGTTGCGCGCAAGCCAAACGCTGTTCCAACAAATGGCTGTCATATTCAGCAATTCGATGAAATGTTCCCACTTAGAACAGCCTCTACTGTCGCCATTCGATTACACCCCGTTATCTCCGTCTCAATGTGACCAATCCGTAGCCGTTTGCCATGAGGACAGGCCGGATCAGGGCGGGCATCATGCCTAACGTGACCGAGGGATGCGTCGCCGACGCCAAAAGTGGGGTAAGGCTTGCGACGAGATCTGAAGGGATCGCCCATAGGGATGATCTCAAGGATCTGACGAGCCTCGCCGTTCAGGGAGATCGCACCGCGATCGAATCTCTGATCGCGCAGTTACGGCCAATGGTCGTCCGTTATTGCCGTGCTCGTCTTGGCCGGGTTTCCGGTCAGTATCACATCGCAGACGACGTGGCCCAGGAAGTGTGCATCGCGGTTCTGTCCGCGTTGCCGCGTTACCGGGACATGGGGCGTCCTTTCGCGTCCTTCGTCTTCGGTATCGCCTCTCACAAGGTGGCCGACGCGTTGCGCAGCTCCGTGCGCTCCGCCGTACCCACACAGGACCTCCCGGACGGGCCCGACGAGGGGCCGGGGCCGGAGGAGACCGTGGTGCGCTACATCGAGGCCGAGCACGCGCGCAGGCTGCTGTCCAGGCTCCCGGACAATCAACGTGAGCTGCTCATGCTCAGGGTCGTGTCGGGCCTCTCGGCGGAAGAGACGGGTAATGTACTCGGCATGTCACCAGGTGCGGTCCGTGTTGCCCAGCACCGGGCGCTCGCCCGGCTGAGGGCGATGGCGGAGCTGGAGTCGATAGCTTGACCGCGGAGCAGCCGAGCCAGGCTCGGCATCCGGGGTCTGGAGCCCGAATCGGGACTCGCTCGATCGGCGAGGCCCCGAAGCGGGCACGGCCATGACAGCGGTCCACCCTCGACGTCCGGCTCGGAGATACGGGCCGGACGAGGATCCGGCCGTGGCCGAGACCGAGGCCGTTCTGGAGGCGCTCTCCCGCAGGGAGCCCGTCCACACGTCAGATGTCGCCGTCGGCCTGCTGGCCGCCCTGGTCGACGACGTCGATCAGCGGCGTTCCTCGGTGTCGATCACACCGTCCACGTAGCCTCGGGCGTATTCCCAGCTGACGTAGTCGGCCGGGTTGGGCTGGTAGGCGGGCTCGTGCACCTGCGGCTGACCGAGCTCGATCATCTGGCGCAGGTTGCCGCGCAGCAGCTCCCAGTCGAAATAGTGCTGCTCGCCGCACTCCGGGCAGTCGAGGACCAGGCCGAGCACGCCCTGGGGCTCAAGCAGGGAGCGGAAGACCTCCACGTCGGCGAGATCGGTCATGGCCTCGTCGCGTTCGGCTGAGGTCAGGGGCTCGGGCTCACCGGAATCACCCAGCGCCGCCGCCGGGTCGTCGGGGTCGTCCGCGAACGGGTCGCGAGGGACATCGTCGAGCACGATCCCACCTTATGGCCTCGATGCGGCCAACAGACCCCGAACTACACCAGCCACCCACGACGGGTCGCTTCCACGCCGGCCTGGAACCGGGTCTGCGCGCCCAGTTCGGCCATGGCGTCGGCGAAGCGGGCCCGTACCGTCCGCACCGAGACTCCGAGCTGCCGGGCGATCATCTCGTCGCAGACCCCCTGCGCCGCCAGCCGCAGCACCCGGACCACGCTGTCGGCGCGGTGCGTCCAGGGCAGCGGTGCCGCGCGGGCCCACAGCTCCTCGAAGAACGAACGCAGCGCGGCCACCACGACGGCCGCCCGGACCAGGTGGAAGTTGTAGGCGTTCTCGGCGAGGGCGCCGCCCCACTGGGCGGGCATGCCCGCGGTGTCGGCGCCGGCGATGAGGAACCAGCTCGGTACCGTGCCGAGGGTGCAGATCTGCGCTCCCGCCCGCTCGAACTGGCTGAGTTTGTCCCGCAGGCCGGGTGTGTCCAGCGTGTGAACCGGGATGATGACCCGGCAGGAGAGCAGGCCGGCGTGCTGGGCTCCGATCCACTGGTCGGCGTAGCGATGCGCGAAGTCGCTCACCGTCCGCTCGTCGGGGATGGCCGACAGCAGCTCCAGCGGCGGCGCCTGGACCGCCATGCCGATCACGCTCTCGTAGAGCTCGTCGGCCCCGCTGACCAGATCCACCGAGAACTGGCCGGACTGGTAGTCGCATCCGGCGTCGTACTGATGGATGAAGCCGCGGATCGACTCAAGCACGGTGTCGATCCTGCGGCTTTCCTCGGCGAGCCGGTCCAGGCGATCGGCGATCAGATGGCCGAGGGACGCGGCGGGATGCCTGGCGAGATATTCGCCGCCCTGCTCGTCGACCACCCCCAGCCTCACCAGGGTGGTCAGCTCATGGCCCAGTAGTTCGGGCGAGCCGTCGGTGGCCTGGGCGAGCTCGGCGCAGGTGGCACGGTGCAGGCGCAGCACCGCGTTGTACAAGGCGGTCTGCGCGGGAGTGAGACCCAGGGCTTCCAGCGGGTCGGGCGGTGAGGGCGTGTAAGCGCGCATCGGTGGGGACTCCTGAGGAGACAGGATGTGCCGAGAGGATAACTCGGCGAATTCGCTCTGTCCGGGCGTTGTCCCGACCGGCATGTCGCGGGTGCAACTTCGTGCAGTTGCACGTTTGTACATTGCGGACGAACGGACCGTGACGCAGGCTTGACGCAGCGTCGGCACCAGGCGCGGGCAGCGCCACCGTTCGAACGCGGAGGGGGGTTCGACGGTGCAGAGGCGTCTCGCGGCGTGCCGGTGACCGGGAGACCGAGCGGGTCACCGACCGCTCGGTCTCCCGCCTTGGTCTCCCACCTTGCCCGGTGTCCTCCGGGTTTGGAGCCAGACTCTAAACTGTGACCCGGGGGCCGGCGCCTATCCCCACCCATGAGAGCGCCGCGGCAGGAGGGTTGCAGATGGCCAAGTTCACCGAGCAGGGACTCACGTTCGACGACGTGCTCCTTGTGCCTGCTTATTCGGATCTGCAGCCGGGAGAGGCCGACACCGGCACGCGGCTGTCCCGGGGGATCACCCTGCGCATCCCGCTGATCTCCGCGGCGATGGACACCGTCACCGAGGCCCGGATGGCGGTGGCGATGGCCCGCCAGGGCGGCATCGGCATCCTCCACCGCAACCTCTCCGTCGAGGACCAGGCTCAGCAGGTCGACCTCGTCAAGCGTTCCGAGGCCGGGATGGTCACCAACCCGGTCACCTGCTCGCCGGGCGACACCCTCGCCGATGTCGAGGGTCTGTGCGCCACCTACCGGATCTCCGGTGTCCCGGTGACCGACGCGAGCGGCGTGCTCGTGGGCATCGTCACCAACCGCGACATGCGCTTCGAGACCGACCACAGCCGTCCGGTGCGCGAGGTCATGACCCCGATGCCGCTCGTCACGGCCCCGGTCGGAGTCTCCAGGGACGACGCGTTCGACCTGCTCAGAAAGAACAAGATCGAGAAGCTGCCGCTGGTGGACGCCGACGGGCGGCTCCGCGGGCTCGTCACCGTCAAGGACTTCACCAAGAGCGAGCAGTACCCGCTCGCCACCAAGGACGCCGATGGCCGGCTTGTCGTGGGGGCGGCCATCGGTGTCGGGGGTGACGCGGAGAAGCGCGCGGCGGCCCTGATCGAGGCCGGTGCCGACGCGATCATCGTCGACGTCGCGCACGGTCACTCCAAGGGACTCGCCGACATGATCGCCAAGATCAAGGCCAACAGCCGGGTCGACGTGATCGGCGGCAACATCGCCACCCGGGCGGGTGCCCAGATGCTCATCGACGCCGGAGCCGACGCGGTCAAGGTCGGGGTCGGGCCGGGCTCCATCTGCACCACCCGCGTGGTGGCCGGTGTCGGCGCCCCGCAGGTGACGGCCATCCACGAGGCCTCCCTGGCCGCCGGTCCGGCCGGAGTGCCGCTGATCGGCGACGGCGGCCTGCAGTACTCCGGAGACATCGTCAAGGCCATCGCGGCCGGAGCCGACACGGTCATGCTGGGGTCGCTGCTCGCGGGCTGCGAGGAGTCCCCGGGCGAGCTGATCTTCATCAACGGCAAGCAGTTCAAGTCCTACCGGGGCATGGGCTCGCTCGGCGCGGTCCGCAACCGCGAGCGCGGCGGCGCCTCCTTCAGCAAGGACCGCTACGCCCAGGCCGACGTCGGCGGCGAGGACAAGTTCATCCCCGAGGGGATCGAGGGCCAGGTGCCCTACCGCGGTCCGGTCGCCGCGGTCGCCCACCAGCTCGTCGGCGGCCTGCGTCAGGGCATGTGGTACTCCGGCTGCCGCACGATCCCGGAGATGCACACCAAGTGCGAGCTCATGCCGATCACGGCGGCGGGTCTCAAGGAGAGCCACCCGCACGACATCCAGATGACGGTCGAGGCTCCGAACTACCACCGCCGATAGGGTTTCTGTCGCGGACACCGAGGACGAACGACGAGAGACGCGCGCCGGTCTCGGCGAGCAGGCGGGCCGCATTGGCACCGTACGGCTCGCGCCCGCTCGGCGTGAGCCGTACACGCACGAAATGGGAAAGACAGGCATATGACTCAGGTGGAGATCGGGCGCGGCAAGAACGGCCGTCGTGCCTACGCGCTCGACGAGATCGGCATCGTCCCGTCCCGGCGCACTCGTGACCCGGAGGAGGTCTCGATCGCCTGGCAGATCGACGCCTACCGGTTCGATCTGCCCGTCGTGGTGAGCCCGATGGACAGCGTGGTCTCGCCGAAGACCGCGATCGAGGTCGGCCGGCTCGGCGGTCTCGCGGTGCTGGACCTCGAAGGGCTCTGGACCCGCTATGACGACCCGATGCCCCTGCTGGCCGAGGTGGCCGAGCTCAAGGGTGAGGCCGCGACCAGGCGGCTCCAGGAGATCTACAACGCGCCGATCAAGGAAGAGCTGATCGGCCAGCGCATCGAGGAGATCCGCGCGGCCGGGGTGACCACGGCCGTCCGTCTGTCCCCGCAGCGCACGGTCCAGTACCACAAGGCCGTCATCGACGCGGGCGTGGACATCTTCGTGATCCGCGGCACCACGGTCTCCGCCGAGCACGTCTCCGGCCGGGCCGAGCCGCTGAACCTCAAGCAGTTCATCTACGAGCTCGACGTCCCGGTGATCGTCGGCGGCTGTGCCACCTACACGGCGGCGCTGCACCTGATGCGGACCGGTGCGGCCGGCGTGCTCGTCGGCTTCGGCGGCGGCGCCTCGCACACCACCCGCACGGTGCTGGGCGTGGCCGTGCCGATGGCCACCGCGATCTCCGACGTGGCCGCGGCACGCCGCGACTACATGGACGAGTCCGGCGGCCGGTATGTCCACGTCATCGCCGACGGCGGCATGGGCACCTCCGGTGACATCGCCAAGGCGATCGCCTGCGGCGCCGACGCGGTCATGGTCGGCTCGCCGCTGGCCAGGGCCGTCGAGGCTCCCGGCCGCGGCTTCCACTGGGGGTCGGAGGCGCAGCACCCCGAGCTGCCCCGGGGCAAGCGGGTCGAGTTCGGCACGATCGGCACGCTGGAGCAGATCCTGCACGGCCCGTCCTCGGTGGCCGATGGCTCGATGAACCTGATGGGCGCCCTCAAGCGCACGATGGCCACCGCCGGATACTCCGACCTGAAGGAGTTCCAGCGGGTCGAGGTCGTCGTCGCCCCGTACGGCGTCTGACAGCTCGCGCGAACGCCCGGCCTGTCAGGCCGGGCGTTCGTCGTTTTCGCCGTCCGGCGGGGAGACGGCAGCGGGCCGGGGGACGAGAGGCGGCAGCGGCCGTGGGTTTCGCGAAACGAAGCAAAACGAAGCAGAGCGAAGCGAAATGAAGCAGATCGAAGCGTAACGAAGTGCCCGCGAAGTGGACTGACGGCGTGAACAGGAATGAAAGGGTCTAGCGGGTTCCGGTGGATTAAGCATGAGATGAGTGCTTCGCGGGGCTGGATTAAGTGTTTGTGAAAGTGACGTATGGGCGAAAATCTGTGAACATTCGCATGTGTCGGTTGATCGCGAACTCCGGGATGCCCTCAGCGAGGGCCCTTTCCATACCGCGCTCCGCGCCGCGGTGGAGGCGCGCGGCCTGACCCTGGACCGGCTCCGCCGGCGCCTGGAAGAGCGCGGCCTGCGGGTCGGGATGACGAGCCTGAGCTACTGGCAACAGGGCCTGCGCCGCCCTGAACGGCCCGAGTCGCTGCGCGCCGTGCGTGCGCTGGAGGAGATCCTCACCCTGCCGCCGCGCTCGCTGATGGGCCTGCTCGGCCCGCCCCGGCCCCGAGGCCGGGGACAGAACGGCGGGTCGCGGCCGGGCACCGTGCCGCCCCCCTCGATCGCGGGTTCCGCCCGCGCCCTGTCGGCCCTGCTGCACGACCTGGACGGGGTCACCGACGACCGGCGGCTGCACATGGCCGGGATGTACGAGACGCTGCAGATCGGGGCGGACCGCAGCACCACCCGGCGTGAGACGCTCCAGGTGGTGCGGGCGCAGGAGGACGCCGCCGATCGCTACATCATGGTCTACCGGGGTGACCTGGGATGCGACGTGGAACGCGTGCGGATCCGGGCACTGGAGGACTGCAGGGTCGGCCGGGTCCGCCGTGACGGGCCGACCGCCCTGGTGGTGGCCGAGCTGCTGTTCGACCGGGCGCTCCAGGTCGGGGACACCCAGGTGATCCGCTACGAGCTCGCCGATCCGAGCGGTGTGGAGACCACCAAGTACGAGCGGGGATTCCGCTTCCCGGCCGGCCAGTACATGCTCCGGGTGAGCTTCGACCCGGCCGCCCTCCCGCTTCGCGTCCACCGTTTCGCCCGCCACGACAACGCCACGGGCGAACACGACCGCGGTGAGCTCACCCTCAACGCCCACCACGCGGTCCATCTGGTGGCCGGCTCGCTCCAGCCCGGCCTGGTCGGCATCCGCTGGGACTGGCCGTGATCAGCCCGCCAGGACGCCCAGAAGGCGGGTGACCTCGGTGGCGATGGCCGTACGGCCGGCCCCGACGTACTTGCGGGAGTCCACCACCTTCTCGTCGGCCGCCAGGTAGTCGCGGATCGCGCGGGTGAAGGTCTTGTTGAGGTGCGTGGCGATGTTGATCTTCTTCATGCCGTGCCGTACGGCGGCGCGCAGGGTGTCGTCCGGCACGCCGGAAGAGCCGTGGAGCACCAGCGGGACCGGGACGGCGGCACGCAGGTCGGCGATCAGCTCCAGGTCGAGGACGGCGTCCCTGGTCGTCATGGCGTGGGAACTGCCCACGGCCACGGCGAGCGCGTCCACACCCGTCCGGCTCACGTAGTCCGCGGCCTCGTGCGGCTTGGTCCGCACCCCCGGCGCGTGCACCCCGTCCTTGCCGCCCACCTCGCCGAGCTCGGCCTCCACCCACACGCCACGCCCGTGACACGCGGCGGTGACCTCGGCCGTCAGCGCCACGTTCTCCTCGTCGGGCAGGGCCGAGGCGTCGAACATCACCGAGCCCAGGCCCAGTTCCACGGCCTCCTCGACGAGTGCGCGGTCCGTGGCGTGGTCGAGGTGCACGGCCACCGGCACCGTCGCCGCCCTGGCCACCGCGAGCGACGCGGTCGCGATCGGGGCGAGGGCGCCGTGAAAGCGGACACAGTTCTCGCTGATCTGCAGCACGACGGGCGTGCCCGCCGCCTCGGCTCCGGCGACGATCGCCTCGGCGTGCTCCAACTGGATGACGTTGAACGCGCCGACGCCCGCCGGAGCGTCGCGGATGATGTCTCCAATGCCGACAACAGGCATGATGGCCCTTTCGTCTACTTCCTTTACGGGATCACCGGCTCGATGCGGAGCTCGGGGTGCCTACGGGTGCAGCGCTTCCACCCGGATTCCGGGATGGATCCTCTGGAACGTTTCCCGGTCGACCTCACCGGCGACCGGGGCGGCCACCGCGGCCGCGCCGAGGGCGGCCGCGCGGCGCAGCCGGTCGGGCCAGGGCATGCCCTCCACCAGGCCCAGCGCCAGCCCCGCGACGAGCGCGTCACCGGCCCCGGTGGGGTTCCCCTCCACCCGGTACGGCATGGCGGCCCGCCAGGCGCCCTCGGGGGTCACAGCCAGCAGCCCGTCGGCGCCGAGGGACACCACGACCGACTCCGCCCCGCCCTGCCGGAGCATCGCGGCTCCCGCGAGGGTCGTCCCGGATGGCCGCCGGCCGGTGGGTGACGCCCCGTCGTGCCGGAGCGTCTCGGTTTCGAGGACCTCGCCGGAGGCCGCCGGGCCGCCGTCTCCCCGGGCCAGGGCGCTTTCCAGGGCCAGGGCGCGGGAGAGTTCCTCGGCGTTGGGCTTGACGATCGAGGGGCGGCCCGCGGGGGCGTGCCTGAGCGGCTCGCCGTCGGCGTCCACGATCGCCGGGACGCCCCGCTCGCGGGCTCGGGCCGCGAGTTCGGCGTAGAAGCCGGCGGGCACTCCGCGGGGCAGGCTGCCGGAGATCACGACCGTCGCGGCCCGCCCCAGACGCGTGTCGTAGTCGTGCAGAAAGCGTTCGAGCTCCGCCTCGGTCACGACCGGTCCGGGTTCGTTGAACAGCGCCGTGCGCCGCGCGGCCCGCTCCGCGCCGCCGACGGTAGACACCGTGCCGGGGGCGGGGGCGAGATCGCAGACGGCCAGGGTGGAGCGCGACTCGGCGGCGATCGGGGTGAGTGCGGCGGGCAGGCCCGCCGCGGCGAGGTCGGCCTCGGCCGCGCGGCCGGTGGGGCCGCCGGACAGGCCCGTGACGAGAACGTCGCGGCCGAGGTCGGCGAGCACTCTGGCCACGTTGACACCTTTGCCGCCCGCCCTGCGGTGCACGGTCCGCACCCGGTTGACGCCGTCCCAGTCGACGTTCTCGGTCATGTAGGTGACGTCGAGGGCCAGGTTCAGCGTGACGGTCAGGATCGTGCCGTGCGGGGCGGGCGATGAGGTCATCGGGGTTCCGTGATCCAGCTTCCGTGCTTCATGACGCCCGCGACTTCCAGGTCGTCGGTGAGCACTACCAGGTCGGCCTGCTTGCCGACGGAGACGGAGCCGAGGCGGTCGGCGAGGCCGAGCACTCGGGAGGGAGTGAGGGAGGCGACCTCGGCCGCCTCGGCCATGGACAGGCCGACCTCCCGGACGCTGCGCCGGAACGCGACGTCCATGGTCAGGGTGCTGCCCGCGATGGAGCCGCCCTCGGCCAGCCGGGCGACGCCGTCCACGACGTCGACCTTCATCGGGCCGAGCCGGTAGACGCCGTCACCCATGCCGGCCGCCGCCATCGCGTCGGTGATCAGGGCGGTCCTGCCGGGGCCCGCGACGTCGTAGGCCAGGCGCATCATCGCCGGGTGGAGGTGCACGCCGTCGTTGATCAGCTCGACCGTGACGCGCTCGTCCTCCAGCAGCGCGGCGACCGGGCCCGGGTCGCGGTGGTGCAGCGGCGGCATCGCGTTGTAGAGGTGGGTCGCGACGCTGCCGCCCGCGTCGATGCCCGCGATGGTCTGCTCGTAGGTGGCGTCGCTGTGCCCGAGGGCGGCGATCACGTTGTTGGCGACGGCCTCCCGGATGGTGTCCAGGGCGCCGGGCAGTTCGGCGGCGATGGTGAGCATCCGCACGTGGCCGCGCCCGGCCTTGAGCAGGTCGGTGAACTCCTGAGGGGACGGCTCGCGCAGCAGCGCCGGGTCGTGGGCGCCGCAGCGGGCCCTGGAGATGTAGGGGCCCTCGAAGTGGATCCCGGCCAGCAGGCCGTCCTCGCACAGGTCGGCCAGGGCGGCGGTCGCCCGGGCCAGGTCGTCCAGGGTCGCGGTGACCAGGCTGGCCATGAGCGTGGTGGTGCCGTGCCGGGCGTGCAGGGCGGCGATCCGGCTCGCCTGGTCCGGATCGCCCGCGGGGAAGGAGCCGCCCGCCCCACCGTGGTTGTGGATGTCGACGAAACCCGGCACGACGTATCGGCCCGCGAGGCTGTGCCCCGGCCCGGGGGCGGAACCCTGGCCCACGTGGGTGATGCGGCCGTCTTCGATGGTGAGCCAGCCTTCGTGGACACCTTCGGGGGTCACGACGCGGGCGTCGGCGAGTGTGATGCTCATGGCACTATCCTCTCCGGTTTCCGGGAGGACCGGATTGTCAGGAGGAGAGGATCACGGACCTGGTGAGGTGGAGTGGTTCGTCCGGGTTGAGCCCCTGGGCGTGCGCCCGGGCCACGGCCACCCGCTGGACCTTGATGAGCTCGGCCATGGGGTCGAGGGCGCTTTCCACGAGCGATCCACCGGTCGGCTCGATCTCGCCGCGCATTCCCTCGGGGGCCCGGCCGAGCATCCAGGTGATCCGGTTCGGCCCGGCGATGCTGATCGGGCCGTGCCGGTATTCCATCGCCGGGTAGGACTCGGTCCAGGCCCGGCAGGCCTCGCGCATCTTCAGCCCGGCCTCCAGGGCCAGGCCGTACGACCAGCCGCTGCCCAGGAACGTGAACTGCTCGGCGGTCATCAGCTCGGCGGGAAGCGGGGCGGCGACCGCCCGTTCGGCGTCGGCGATCGCGGCGGTCAGGTCCTCGCCGAGGTGGGAGCGGAGCAGGGCGAGCTGGGTGGTGGCGAACCGGGTCTGCACGACCGACCTCTCGTCGGCGAAGTCGAGCACCACCACCTGGTCGGCGAGCGTCATGACCGGGGTGTTCGGGTCCGCGGTGATCGCGGTGGTCTTCGTGCGGGTGCTCCTGAGCAGCTCCAGCACCTCTGTGGTGGTGCCCGACCGGGTCAGCGCGAGCACGCGGTCGTAGGAGCGGCCGGCCGGGAACTCGGACGCCGCGAACGCGTCGGTCTCGCCGTGCCCGGCACGCTCGCGGAGCACCGCGTAGGCCTGGGCGATGAACCAGGAGGTGCCGCAACCGACGACGGCCACGCGTTCACCCCGCAGGGGGAGCGCGTCGATGGGCACCTCGCTGACGGCGCGGCGCCAGCAGTCGGGCTGGGACGCGATCTCGGCCTCGGTGTGCGTGGTCACGACATGCCTCCAAACTTGATTCGTTTATGAGTGATTAATACCAGAAATGAGCAGGTTTGTGCAGAGGTGGGCTTCGATCCTTTCCTGTGCCACGCTGTTCACCGTGAGTCGATATGAGCGTTGGAACGCGATCCTCGAACTGCTCTCACAGGAAGGGCGCCTGTCGGTGGAGCAGGCGGCAGAGGCGCTCGTCGTCTCCACGGCCACCATCCGTCGCGACTTCGACCAACTCGCCCAGCAGCAGATGCTCATGCGCACGCGCGGGGGCGCCGTCGCCCAAAGTGTCAGCTACGATCTGCCGCTGCGCTACAAGACGGCGCGTCACGCGGGGGAGAAGCAGCGGATCGCCGAGGCCGCCGCCGAGCTGGTGGCGCCGGGGGCGATCGTCGGCATGAACGGTGGCACGACCACCTCGGAGGTGGCGCGGGCCCTGGCCCTCCGGGCGGACCCGGAGACCGGCTTCACCATCGTTACCAACGCGCTGAACATCGCCGCGGAGCTGACCGTGCGCCAGCACGTGAAGATCGTGCTGACCGGCGGTGTGGCCAGGCCGCAGTCGTACGAGCTGATCGGCCCGCTGTCGTCGGGGGTGCTGGAGCAGGTCACGCTCGACATCGCATTCCTCGGAGTCGACGGGATCGACGTCGAGGCGGGTGCGTCGGCCCACCACGAGGGCGAGGCGAGCGTCAACAACCTGCTGATCAGCCGGGCCGCCCAGGTCGTCGTGGTCGCCGACGCCTCCAAGATCGGCCGCCGGGCCTTCGCCCGGATCTGCCCGCTCGGCGCCATCGGCACACTGATCACCGACGAGAGCCTGCCCGACGAGGCCGCCGACCGCTTCACCGACGCGGGCGTCAAGGTCATCCGCGCCTGACGTGGGGAAGCCTGGACCGGTGCTCAGGACCCGGATGGCCTCCGGCGGGTCCCGAGCACCGGTGGTCAGCGACCGGCCTCCATCGGTGCACCGGGAATCTCGCGCGACCCTCGGTGCCCGATCTTCGGGGCTCCGTTACGAGGAGCCGTTCTGCCTGCCGCGGATCTCCGCGGTGGACTCCCGGTAGGCCTCCGCCGCGCGGGTGAAGTAGTCGAAGAGCGTTTTGAGCTGTTCGGGGGAGTAGCCGCCGAGCACCGCGGCGATCTTCTGCCTGGCCGGATCCACCACCTCGTCCATCCCTTCGGGTCTCCCGGCCGGCTCGATGATCACTTTTCGCCGGTCGGCCGGGTCGGGCACCCGGCGCACGTGTCCGCGGCGTTCCAGGCGGTCGATCAGCCGGGTGGTCGCGCCCGTGGTCAGGCCGGTGCGCTCGGCGAGCTCGCCCGACGTCAGGGACCCGGCCATGTCCAGCGTGCTGAGCGCGTACAGGTCCGTGGCGTTGAGCCCGGAGGCGTCCGCGGTGGCGAGACCGTGCAGAACGACCGCGGTGACGTAGCGCCGGTAGATCTCTCCGGCGTCCGGTCGCATATCGGCTGTTGACATCCTCCGCCCCTTCTCATTTATCTTCTGCATAAAGACAGATAAATCGCTAATGCAGAAGCTGTGTCAGGAAAGCTATCACGGGGGCTGCGGGGACGCGTTCCGCTCACGATGAGGCGGCCGAGGGGTGATGCCGGCCGTACAGCGGGAATGTTCCGGCACTCATCGCCCGCCAGCAGTGATATTCAGCCCATCCGGGTAGATATCCCACGCAAGGCGACAACCTGGGGCTCAGGGGGATTCAGCATGACGGCGCGAATGGGCACGGCACGGCTCGGTCCTGCCGAGCGGGCCGCCGCACTGAAACAGATGGGTGAGCAGGAACTCGACGTGGTGGTGATCGGCGGCGGAGTCGTCGGCGCCGGGGTCGCGCTGGACGCGGCGACCCGGGGGTTGACCGTCGGTCTGCTGGAGGCGCGCGACTTCGCCTCGGGCACCTCCTCCAGATCGTCGAAGTTGATCCACGGTGGGCTGCGCTATCTGGAGCAGCTCAACTTCAACCTGGTCAAAGAGGCGCTTCAGGAACGGTCCCTGCTGCTGCAGCGGATCGCTCCGCACCTGGTCCGGCCGGTGCCTTTCCTGTTCCCGCTCACGCACCTGGGATGGGAGCGGCCGTACGTCGGGGCGGGCCTCGTGCTGTACGACACGCTGGGCATCTCCCTGGGGTACCCCCGCGGTGTGCCCGGACACCGGCACCTGTCGCGCAGGAGGGCGCTGAAGCTCGTCCCTTCGCTGCGGCGGAAAGCGCTCACCGGCGCCGTGCAGTACTGGGACGCCCAGGTGGACGATGCCCGCTACGTGACCACCATGTTGCGGACCGCTTCCGCCTACGGCGCGCACATCGCGTCACGGACGCAGGCGGTGGATTTTCTGCGGGAGGGAGAGCGGGTCACCGGGGTCCGGGTGCGCGACCTGGAGTCCGGGGCCGAGTTCGACGTGCGGGCCCAGCAGGTGGTCAACGCCACCGGGGTGTGGACCGACGACATCCAGGAACTCGTCGGCGGGCGGGGGCAGATCCACGTCCGCGCGTCCAAGGGGATCCACCTGGTCGTCCCGCGCGACCGGATCCACTCGCAGACCGGGATCATCCTGCGCACCGAGAAGTCGGTGCTGTTCGTGATCCCCTGGGGGCGTCACTGGATCATCGGGACCACCGACACCCCCTGGAACCTGGACCGGGCCCACCCGGCGGCGTCCCGCTCGGACATCGACTACGTGCTGGAGCACGTGAACGCGGTGCTCTCGGTGCCGCTCACCCGTGACGACGTCGAGGGCGTCTACGCCGGGCTGCGGCCGCTGCTGTCCGGGGAGTCGGAGGAGACCTCCAAGCTCTCCCGCGAGCACGTGGTGACCCATCCGGTGCCGGGGCTGGTCATCGTGGCCGGAGGGAAGTACACGACATATCGGGTCATGGCGCAGGACGCGGTGGACGCGGTGGCGCACGGGCTGGACTGGCGGGTCCCGCCGTCGTGCACGGACCGGATCCCGCTGGTCGGAGCGGAGGGCTACCAGGCGCTGTGGAACTCCCGGCATCGGCTGGCGGAGTCGTCCGGCCTGCATGTGGCGCGGATCGAGCACCTGCTGCGACGGTACGGGTCGATGGTCGACGAAATCCTCTCGCTGATCGACGAGGATCCGTCACTGGGCCGCCCGCTGAACGGGGCGGACGACTATCTCCGGGCGGAGATCGTCTACGCGGCCACCCATGAGGGTGCCCGCCATCTGGACGACGTGCTGGCCCGGCGCACGCGCATCTCGATCGAGACCTTCCATCGGGGAGTGGGCGTGGCCCAGGAAACGGCCGAACTGCTCGCCGGCCCGCTGAGGTGGGACGACGAGCAGATCAAGCGCGAGGTGGAGTACTACACGAAGCGCGTCGAGGCCGAACGCCTCTCCCAGGAGCAGGACACCGACCAGGAGGCCGACGCGATCCGTCTCGGCGCTCCCGAGATCGTTCCCGCCGCGCACCCGAACCCGAACTCGAACCGCGTGTAGGCGGGCGCCGCCCCGGGGCGTCCTGCCGGGCCGGGGATGTTCCACCGTTTCACCGGGCCGGGGACGAGCGTGAAAAATCCAGGATCGGCCGACTTTATTTAACTTTATTCAACGGCACATTTCAGTCGCCGTCTTCGGTGACGGCGAAGCATCCGCGATGGCGCGGGCGGCCGTCGGCGAGCCTCCTCGATGATTAAAGAATGCGCCAGTGGGAGTTTCGGAAATGGTCGCCGACAACGGGAGGCGGGCAGACTCGATCACGCCGGCTTTTACGCAGGTTCCACCTGCTCTCAGTGTTCGGAGGCGACGGTGACCGCTGGTCCCGACATCAGTGTCGTGGTGCCTGTCTACAACACCGCCAAATGGCTGGGTGAGGCGTTGCACTCCATCGACCGGCAGGGGTGCCGTTCGCGGGCTGAGGTGATTCTGATCGATGACGGCGCCACGGATGAATCGCCCCGGATCGCGAGGGAGTACGCGAGCAGGACGCCGGGCGCGTGCTACGCCCGCCAGGATCACGCGGGACCCGGCGCGGCGCGGAACCACGGGCTGCGACTGGCCACGGGGCGTTACGTCGCCTTCCTCGACTCCGACGACCTGTATGTGGAAGGAGGGCTGGACACCCTGCTCCGGCTGGCCGTGAGCAAGGACGTCGACATCGTCGTCGGCGACATCCAGGGGATGCCGCCTCGCCCCAGCCCCGTCTGGCGCCGGGAGCTCCTCATGGGGGAGCGCCTGATCACCTCGCTGGGAGACGCCCCCGACCTGGTGGGAAATCCCTCGGCCTGCAACAAGGTTTTCCGCAGGGGCTTCCTGACGGACACCGGGGCGCGGTTCGTCGAGGGAACCGCCTTCGAGGACGTTCTTTTCACGGTGCCGCTGCTGACCCGCGCCCGGCGCATCATGCTCTGGCCGCACGTGGTCTACCTCTACCGGACGAGGAACGACGGCTCCTCGATCATGGATTCCCGCGACCAGCCCACGAAGATCATGCAGCATCTGACCGTGGTCGAACGTCTCGCGGCGGAGACCGCCCAGTGCGACGAGGCGGTGCGGAACGCCATAACGCGATGGATCGTCTACATGCAACTGCGCTACGCGCGCCAGGCCTCCCGGATCCTCGGGGAGCGCGACTTCACGGAGTTCTGCGCGCGAATGCGGGCGCTGTTCGAGACGGTCCGGCCCGAGACGGCCGCCGAGTTCGTCGGCACCCTGGGAGCCGGGATCCAGGCGATGGCCGTCTGCGAAGGAGAGGAGACGCTCATCCGGCGGCCGGTGCACTCCGGGGCTCTGCGCGTGCTCGGAAAGAGGATCTACGCCGATCATCCGCGGCTCGGCCGTTATCGCGACCTGCTGCAGGTCCGGCCGTTCTCGATGACGGTCAAGGGGGTGGGGCGCGCGAAGCGCGACAAGCTCGTCGTGCGGGGGAGCGGGTCGGCTCCCGGCTGGGCGCCTCCAGCCGGAGAGATCTGCCACGACATCCTTCTTGAGGCGGGGGAGGCGCTGCTCCGCAGCCCGGTCACGATCACCAAGAGCGCCAAGGGCCGCTTCGAGTGGTCCTGTGCCCTCCCGGTGGGGCTGCCCCTGGGCGTGACCGTCCTGCGAATGGTCGTGCGAGACAGGACGGGCACGGAGACATCCGTACCGCTCGAAAGCGCCGGCGCGGCTCCGATCCCGGTGGGCGGGCGCCGGTGGCTGAGCCTTTCCGGGGAGGACGAGCAGCCGTATCTCACGGTCGCCGGTGGCCTTGCCACGCATGTGACGAACGACGTGGCCCGCATGCTGCGGGCGGCACGGCGCGGAGGCGCCCGGAAGCTTCGCCGCCTGCGGACCGCGCTGAAGGCCAGGCCGGGGGTCCCGGCATGAGGCCGGCCTTCCGGCCGGCCGTGTTCATGGGGAAGCCGGCACCAGGAGTGGAAACAGCCCATTAGGCCCACAAAGGGCCGGCGGATTCCCCGGTATCACCACTCCGATGCGCAAGTGCCTGGATCGGGCTTTGCAAAGTTGAAGTCAAGCGGAGGTCGCCGGCACGCGTGGCCGCTAGGTTTTCAACCGTACGCTGTCCTGCTTTCCCTTTTCTCCCGCCCGTTGTTCCGGGCGGAGTGCGGCCTTCCTTTATCGCACAGCAAGAAAGGGAAAGGCGATGACCGGTCCCCGGAGATCGTTCATGTCGCCACACAGTAAAGAAAGGCCAGACGCATTCATCAGGAGTCGTGCGTGAATCGTGAACCGGCTGCGCCCCCCGCCGCCCTCGGTTGTCATATCGGATTCGAGGGGCGTGCGAGCCTGCTGGCGCGATTTTGTGAGGGAATCGACGCGCCGTGGGTGGACATGGATGCCGTCCCCACGGATCATCCGATCGCGACGGAGAACCTGAAGGACTTTTTCTTCCTGGCGAGGACGCCCACGGACGTGAGGCGCGCGGTGCCGTTCGGGGGGCTCCTGCCGGAGGCGTGCAGGCTAACGATGATCATTGCGGAGTTCCCCCGCTGGCGCTCGGCACCCATGCTGCCCGTGGACGGCGCCAAGTTCTGGCGGACCCTGCTGGATGTTCGCATCCGCCGCGAGGAGCGGAAGACCTCCCGTCACAGCCCCGCGTCCGGCCGCTTCTGGCGGGTCGAGGCGAGTTTCGGCAAGCCCGCACCTGCCGGAGACGTTCTCAGGGCTCTCTCCCGTGGTCTGGCCGGTCGTTCGCGAGAAACACTGCACACCCCGGTGGTCTCCCTTTCGGGCGCGGGCTCCTGCCAGTGGCGACCCGGAGACCCCAATGTCACGGTGGCGCCCCTGGCGGGTCCCGCTCCGGCAAGGGTGGACGCGACAGGAGGCGATCTGTCTCTTCGGGCGGCGGGTGCCACCGCGCCCCGCTGGCAGGCGAGCGGTATGCCCCTGATCGACCGGGCCGAACCCGGCGGCCGTGCCACCGGCTCCGATCGGCTTCCCGGCAGAGGCCGGCCCGATCCGCACCTGTCTCCCGACGACCTTCCTCCGATCGACGAGCGGTCGGTCTGCCCCGTCGGATTCGTCCCGGCGCCGGACGGATCCATGGGGGAACTGGTGGATCGGTCCGGAGCGTATGAGGTGGTGCAGGGCGACGACGTCATCGCGCGCGTCCCGCTGTCCGGATCCGTCACGGAAGTGGACGTCGCCCGTTTGCGCAGGCTCACCGGTGTTGCCGTGGATCTTCGCGGGGACTGGACCGCGCCGATGGGGGTCGCCCGTGCCATCTGCGGCCTCGCGGTCGCGGGCGTCCCCGTCGCCGCCGAGCCTGGACCGGCGTGGAGCGGCCTGCTGGGAGCCGAGCCGGCGGCGTTGCTGACCGCCTGCGGGGCGGCGGACCTGTCCGACGGTCTCGTCCGGGAGCAACTGAGCATCCGGCTGCGACGCTCCGCGCTGGCCCTGCACGGTGTCGCCGGGAGATGGCGGAGGCTGGCGATCGCCAACGGCCTCAGACCGCCGGACGCGCCGACGATCTCGGTGCTGCTGTGCACGCGGCGACCTGACATGGTGCGGTTCGCGCTGGACCAGGTGAGCCGGCAGCGAGGGGCGGAGGCGGAGCTGATCCTGACACTGCACGGGTTCTCCGCGGCACAACCGGATGTGTCCGACGCCATAGCCGCGTACAAGGGCGAGATCACCGTGGTCGAGGCGGACTCGCGCACGGTGTTCGGGGATGCCCTCAACCGGGCCGCGCGGCTCGCCTCCGGCACCTATCTGGCGAAAATGGATGACGACGACTGGTACGGTCCCGACCACCTGTCCGACCTGCTGCTCGCGCACCACTATTCAAGCGCGGACGTCGTGGGTTCCGCCCCCGAGTTCGTCTATCTGGAACGAATCGGCGTCACCGTCCTTCGCAATCTGGTGACGGAGGCCTACACCCATACCGTGGCCGGCGGCACCATGCTGATGACCCGCGGCCTGTTCGATGACGTGGGAGGCTTCCGCCCGATCCCGCGGACCGTGGACGGCCAGCTGCTGGAGGCGGTCTCCGCGGCCGGAGGCCGGATCTACCGCACGCACGGCTTCAACTACATTCTCCGGCGCCGCGAGGCCGTGGGCCACACATGGCAGGAGCCGATAAACACTTTCCTCCGAGCGTTTCAGCGACAGTGGCGAGGGCTCTACGCGAACCCGTTGATGGAAATGGAAGAGCTCTCCTCGCACGGGGAGCGCGGCGAAGCACAGGTAAAGGACGGTGATGATGAAAGCGTCGGTCGTGCGCGTTGATCCGGTGAGAAGGCCTCAGCCGTTGATCCGGCTGAACGACTTCGGTTGCGTCTCTCCTCCAGAACTGGGCGCCTGGACCCCCAACCGGACCGTGAGCGTCGTCATCCCCGCGTTCCAATGCGGGGAGACCCTCTCGCTGACGCTCGCGAGCCTGGCCGCGCAGAGCTACCCGGCTCACCTGCTGGAGGTCGTCGTCGTCGACGATGGGAGCCGGCCCGCGCTCAGGCTTCCCGAGATCACCCCGGAGCGGACACGGATCGTCTCCAGTCGTCCGGGTGGCTGGGGACGTGCCTGGGCCTGCCAGTCCGGTGCCGACGTGGCGGAAGGCGAGGTGATCCACTGGCTCGACGCCGACATGATCGTCTTCCGCGAGCACCTGGAAGCGCAGATGCGCTGGCACCACCTGGCCGACTACATCGCGACGCTGGGACGGCTCAAGATGGTGCCGTCCTGGGACGGGAGTCTCAGCCCCGCGGAAGTGCACGCCGCGGTGACCGCGGGCACGGCGGAGGAGCTGTTCGACGCCGGAGCGGGTGCCGCCGACACCTGGAGCAGGGACTACATAACGCGGACCAGAGATCTCCGGGAAGCGGGCCTCAACGCGTTCCGGGTCCATGTCGGCGCGAGCGCGTCCGTCCCCGCGGCGCTGCTGAAGAACGCCGGAGGGCTGGACACGTCCCTGGTGCTGGCGGAGGACACCGAGCTCGGTTACCGCCTGGCGCAGGCGGGCGCGGTCTTCGTGGCCGAAGGGGAATCCCGGAGCTGGCATCTCGGACCGTCCACGGTGATGCGCCGGGAAAACGAGGTCAAGCGGCACAACTGGGTTTTCCTCGCCAACCGGATCCCGAGCTACCGATCGCTCAGGAGGAATTCGGTCAGGCAGTGGGAGGTTCCCTACGTCGAAGTCGTGGTGCCGGCCGGCGACGCGCCGTACGAACAGATCCGTTCCACTGTTGACGGGTTCCTGCGCGGCTCCGTGTCGGACATCAGGGTGACCGTCGTGGGGCCGTGGTCGCTCCTGTCCAGCGGTCGCCGATCTCCGCTGGACGACCCCGGCATCGACCTGCGACTCATAAAGGAACTCTATTCGCACGACAGCCGGGTCGACCTGGTGGAGACCGTCGAGAAGACGCCTTTCCCCGTCCCCTTCAGGTTCACGTGCCCGCCGGGGTGGGTGCCCAGAGCCACCTGCCTGCAACGGCTCACGAAACGTGCGGACGAGGCCGGGTACGGACTGATCTCGCTGGCGCTGGCGGAGGGCGACGGGCTGATCGCGGCCCGGCTTGAGCGGACCGCCGCGTTCAACCGCGCGCGGATGCTCGAAGGGGATCGCCATCTCGACGACGTCGTGGAGGCCACCTTCGGCACGCAGTGGCTGGACGGGAAGACGTGGGGCCTCGACCCGATGGAGGAGCAGCTCGATCGCCTCGTGAAAACGGAGCGATGGAAGAAGAAGGCACTCCGGCGCAAGAAGAAGGCACTGCGGTGGAGACGGAGGGCGAGGCGGCTGCAGGGCCAGCTCGACCGCACGCCGATGCGACGTCTTCGCAGAGCCATCGGAAGGCGGGCGCTCGGAAGGCGGGTGCTCAGGAAGGGGCTCCTCCTGGTCGGAGTGACCCGGAACCGGCGCCGGAGCCGGAACCGGCGCCGGCGGTCTCGTTCGTGAGCGGGAAGGGCACCGCGACGGCACTCCGCCTGACGACGATGGGAATCGGCGCCCGGCCACCGCGCTCCGTGACACCTTCCCGTTGACTCCGGGTCAAGAAACGGCCAATCGAGATCACGATGATTACCATACGTAACAGTGAGACTTCCCGGCGTCGCATCCTTGGGGTCACGGCCGGGAAGTTCCTGGAGGATGCGAGGGCGGGGGACCGGGGGAGCGTCGGCGGAGCTCCGAGCGGTCCGCCCCCTCGCGGCCGTGAGGCGTCCCGCCGGCGGCCCTTCCTCACACTTCACCGGAGCCCGTCGGTGGTTTCAGTGGCGGTGTGGGCTCTGGGCACCGCGCTCGTCCTGGCCGTGACGGCCTGGGCCAGGCCCGACCCCTCCACCGTCCGGGGTTCGCTGTCGCCGGTCGCCGTGCTCGGTGTCCTGACGGCGGCGCTCCTTCCCCTGGCCGTGTGGCTTTCCCGAACCGCCCGGCTTTCCCAGACCCCCGCGCTTTCCCGGACCGCCCGGCTTCCCCAGACCGTGCGGCGGGGAGGCGACGTCCTGGCGGGAGCGGTCTGCGGGCTGTTCGCGGCCTTCCTGGCGCTCGTGCTGCGGACGGCGCTGAGCGGCACGCCCTTCGGGTTCGCCGGCCTCCTCGGCGACGCGGGCCGGATCACGGCCGCCGCGACGAGATACTCGGAGAACCTGTGGAGCGGGGACGCCTTCGCCGACGGGGTGCCCGCCGAATATCCGCCGCTGTACCCATGGCTCATCGGAAGGGCGTCCGCGCTCACCGGGGTGCCCGCGTGGCGGCTGATGGGAGAGGCCGAGGTGCTGACGCTCTCGGCCGCGGTCGTCGCCGCGTTCGTGCTCTGGTGCCGGCTGGTCAGGCCGCCGATCGCGCTCGCCGCCGCGGCGGGCGGGGTGACGGCCTTCGGGTATCCCGAGAAGGCGTTCGAGGTGCTGGCCGTACTGGTGATCATCCCGTGGGCGCTGCTGACGTTCGGATCGCCGCCGCGTGGCCGCCTGCCCTGGCAGGTCTCGGGTCTCGTCGGCGGGCTGATGGTGCTGACGTACCAGGGCTTCCTGATCTACGGGTCGATCGGGCTCATGGCACTCATGGTGATCACGTGGCGGCGAGAGCCCGACCGCCGCGGCTATGTCATCCACCTTCTCCGCGCGATCTCGCTCGCCGCCGCCATCGCCTCGTGGTACGTGGTGCCCTATCTCGTCGCCCTGTCACGCCAGGGAGGGCAGGCGGTGGCGGACCTCTACGTCTCCCCGTCGATGACGGAGACTCCGCTGCCCTTCCTCGACCCCACGCCGCTCGGTGCGCTTGAGCTGGCGGGAGTGGCCGGCGCGCTGTGGTTCCTGCGGTCCAGGTGGTGGGCGCAGCCGCTGCTCTGCCTGGTGGCCGGGGCCTACCTCTATCGCGTGATCATGATGACGCGGTTCGTGCTCGACGGGCACACGGGCTTCTTCCACTACACCACCAGGCTGGTGGAGCCGGTGCTCGTCGCCGCCGGAGTCCTGACCGCCGCCGCGCTCGCCCGCGGGCCGGGACGGCTGCCGCGAGGGGTGGGGGCCGTCTCGCTGGCCGTACTGCTGGTGTGGGCGGGCCTGGACCACTGGCACACGCTGCTGTCGCAGAATGTGACCCCGGGATCGTCGAAGGGGACGTTCACGAACGCGTCGACGGCGCGGGCGCATCAGGAGCCGCTGCCCGGCGGCGGCCGTACGCACCCGTCGGATGTCAGGTGGTTTCCGATGACGTCCGTCAGGAAGCACGTCGAGGCCGTCATGGGAGAAACGGCGCGGCCACGGACGCTGTCCTACAGCGAACGCCTGTTCGCCTATGTGCCCTGGCGTGGCTTCATGTCCGTCGACCGCACCTCCGCCAACACGCTTTCCCGCTGGGACGACCGGCACGCCGAACTCGCCCGGCTGGCGCTGACCGCCGATCCCGCCACGTTCGCGAAGGCGTCGGCCGCGACCAGGTTCGGCGGCATCGAGGTGTTCGTGCTGCGCCGTGCCGCCGGGGACGCGACGAAGTGGCTCTGGCGCGATGTGGCGTTCCGCTCCTCGCAGTTCGCACCCGAGTGGTTCACGACCGTGACCGACCTGCCCAGCCGGACCGTCCTCGCGATCCGCAAGTCGTCCTGAGGTCCTGCCCCGCGACGGCGGGCCCGGTGACGGCGGGCCCGCGTGACGGCGGGCCCGCGTGACGGCGAAGGCGCCCGGCCCCGTACGGCTCCCGCCGCGAGGGCGCGAGCTGTACGGGGCCGGGCGGCCGGTGTGGGAAAGCCCGGAAGCCGACGGGTCAGTTGAACGGGATCCAGGCCTGATCGGCCAGGCTGCCCAGGTCGCTGACCTTGAGCCCGCGGTCGGAGACCGTCCAGAGGCTGTCGCCGATGACGATCGAGCGGCGGATGCTCGGGTCGGAGGGGGCGAAACGGGGGCGGCCGGTGGACACGGAGCCGGGGTGGACGATGGTGCCGGTCCTGGTGACGGCGGAGTCATTGATCGTGAGGACCAGGGCGGTGCCGCTGGTCTGCTCGGTGCCGTCCCAGGTGTTCAGCGGGAGAACCGCCGTTCCCGTCTTGGCCCAGTAGAGGAAGGCGTGCGGATCCCACTCGGCCTCGGAGCCGGAGTCCTTCTGGAACATCTGCGACAGGCGGCGCGGGGCGGCCGGATCGCTGACGTCGAAGAGCGAGACCTGGACGCCGAGCGTACGGCCCTTCTCGCTCGCCTCCTGGCCGACGCCGATCAGCCGCCCGTCGCCCGCCGGGTGCAGGTAGGCGGAGTAGCCGGTGATCTTCAGCTCGCCGGTCTTCCGCGGTGCCGCCGGGTCGCGCAGGTCGAGGACGTAGAGCGGGTCCACCTGCTTGAACGTCACCACGTAGCCGACCGGGCCCATGAACCGGACCGAGTAGATCCGCTCGCCGTTGCCCAGGCCGCCGACCTCGCCGACCTTACCCAGGGTGTCGGACTTGAGCACGTAGACGGCACTGGAACTGCTCTGCCCGGCGGTCGAGGTGGTCGCGATTCGCAGATGCCCCTCGTGCTCCGACAGGGAGTACTGGTTGAGCAGCCGGCCGGGAACCTTCCCGGAGGCGACGTAGCGGGGCGCACCCGCTGCGGTGATGTCGAACCGGTGGATCTCCGTCTCCTCCGGCGGCTCGACCGGCGTCTTCACGGCCTCGGGAGTCGTCTCGGAGGCCGAAGGGGTGGGCTCGGAGCTCGGGGTGGCTGTGACCGTGGGTTCGGAGCTCGGGGTGGCCGAGACCGTGGGCTCGGAACTCGGAGCGACCGGGGAAGAAGGTTCGGAGCTCGAAGAGGGCGGGAGAACAGGGGTGGGAGATGACGAGGGGGCCGGAGGCTCCGTCGGCGTCGGCTCGGTCTGCGGGGCCTGCGGGGTGGCCGGGTCCGCCGGCGCGTCCTCGACGAGGGGCATCGGCTGGGGCCACCACCAGTGCGGGTTACTGGTCACATACAGGCTGGAGCCGGTGCCGTAGACCGTGTCGCCGTCGGCCGCCACGCTGATCGGAGCGGTTTCGGTGAGCCCCTGGGACAGGTCGAGGCTGTGCACGGTCAGCATCGACGTGCCGGTGTACTCCGTGGGGTGGCTGATCTGCTCGCACTTGACCGTGCCGTTCGTGGTCACGCCCTTGGCGTCGGTCGTCTCGAACTTCGGCAGCCATGCCTCGATCGGGGCCTTGTTGACGACGTCCTTGTTCCGCTTGGTCCGCTCGCCGTCCGTGAGGTCGGGGCGGGTGTCCGGGAACTCGATCTCGGGCTGGCTGCGGACCACGATCCGCACCGTCGAGCCGATCATCCTGGCGTCGACATGGGAACCGTTCGGCGTGAGCGAGCCGAGCACCTTCGGTTCTCCGGACAGGTCGACGAGAACGTAGCGCGGTCCCGGGCTCGCCGCCCGCTTGGCCACCGCGCCGAAGGGGATGATCCCGCCGCCGGAGAACAGCACCAGCGCGCGGTCCCCGCTGATCAGCAGGTCGGCAGGAGCCCACGCCTGCTCGGGGTCCACCAGCTTGAGCGTGCCGGTGACCTTCCTGGTCGCGGTGTCCACCACCCGCAGCACGCCACGGGTGACGGTGATCACCCGGTTGCCGTCGGTCTTCACCAGATCCGGCTCGTCCACCCCGGCCTCGTGCACGTTCGTGGTCGAATGCTCGGGTGGGGCCACCTTGCCGCTGGCCGTGCTGTCCTCCACGGCGACTTCCGCGCGCCCCCTCGCGAACATGATCTGCGGGCCGCCGAGGCCCCACGGCCCGACGCTCTTGGCCGTCGCCGCCCGCAGTCCGGCCAGCATGTCGTCACAGCTGTTGTAGGAGACCAGCTTGACGTTCCCCAGATCGACCGGCGCCGAACCGTTCCCGTCGAGCGCGGTCTTTGTCGAGCTGCATGCTGTGGCGAGCAGGGCGGTGGCGAGGGCGACGGCGCCGGCCCTGCGGATCGATGTCCTCATGCCACCTACCACGGATGGAAATCGTGCCTGGTTCACCCCGTTACCGACTGGTAGCCACAGGAGGTCACCCCAGAATATTCTTCGAGCATGGCTGTCACTCTTGGAGCTACCCGGACACTTGACCCGAGCATGGTCGAACGCATCGTCCGGCAGGTGACCTCCAGCGGCAAGACGCAGGCGATCACCGCGCCGTTCACCGGTGAGACCCTCGCCGAGCTGCCCGTCTCCACCGCCGACGACGTCCGCGCCGCTCATGCCAAGGCCCGCCAGGCCCGTCAGGCGTGGGCCGCGCTGCCCGTGCGCGAACGGATCATGCCCTTCCTCCGCCTGCACGATGCCATCCTCGACCGGCGCGAGGAGATCCTCGACGTGGTCCAGTGGGAGACCGGCAAAGCTCGCAGGCACGCCTTGGAGGAGGTCCTCGACGTCGCGGGCTGCACGCTCTACTACGTACGGCGAGCACCCGGCCTCCTCGCGCCCAAGCGCCGCGCGGGCATCTTCCCCGTCGCGACGAAGACGATCGAGATGCGCCAGCCCAAGGGAACCGTGGCGTTGATCTCCCCGTGGAACTACCCGCTCTCACTCGGCGTCACCGACGTCGTTCCGGCCCTGCTCGCGGGCAACGCCGTCGTTCACAAGCCCGACACCCAGACCGCGCTGTCCACGCTGTGGACGATCGACCTGCTGGTCTCGCTCGGGATGCCGAGGGAGATCTGGCAGGTCGTCCTCGGTGACCCCGCCGAGGTCGGCGACCCGCTCATCGACGGCGCCGACTACGTGGCGTTCACCGGCTCGACCCGGGGCGGCCGGAAGATCGCCGAGGAGGCGGCCAAACGGCTGATCGGCTGTTCGCTGGAGCTCGGTGGCAAGAACCCGATGGTCGTGCTCGACGACGCCGACCTGGACATGGCCGCCCAGGGCGCGATCCGCGCCTGCTTCACCAACGCCGGGCAGCTGTGCATCTCCATCGAGCGGCTCTACGTCCACGACGCCGTGCACGACGCGTTCGTGGAGAAGTTCGTCCGTCAGGCGAGGAACATGAAGCTCGGCTCGGGGCTCGACTGGAACGTGCAGATGGGCTCGCTCACCTCCCAGCGCCAGCTCGACGCGGTCAGCGCTCACGTGAACGACGCCGTCGCGAAGGGGGCCGAGGTCCTCAGCGGAGGGAAGGCCCGCCCCGACGTCGGCCCGCTGTTCTACGAGCCCACGATCCTGGCGGGCGTCGACGAGAGCATGAACCTGTGCCGTGACGAGACCTTCGGCCCGGTCGTCTCGATCTACCGTTTCCACGACGAGGACGAGGTGGTCGAGAAGGCCAACGACACCGCCTACGGTCTCAACGCCTCCGTCTGGACCCGGAACCTGGCCCGGGGCCGCGCGCTGGCCTCCCGGATCAAGGCCGGAACCGTCAACATCAACGAGGGGTACGGCTCGGCCTACGCCTCCTACGACGCGCCCATGGGCGGGATGAAGGCCTCCGGCCTGGGCCGCCGCCATGGGGCCGAGGGCCTGCTGAAGTACACCGAGGTGCAGACGATCTCCAGCCAGGCTTCCTGGATGGGCTTCGAGCCGATCCTCGGCATGACCTACGACAAGTACGCCGACACTCTGGCGGGCTTGCTCAAGACCATGAAGAGGTTCCACCTCAAGTAAGACCCGCGGCAGGTGAGGCCCGCGACGGTCACGCACTCGGCCGTTGACCGTCGCGGCAGCCGGGGGACGGCCGTGTCCAGTTGGGTCCGGTGGGGTCCGGTGGGGTCCGGCTGTGTTTGGTGGGGTCCGGTCATCGCCCGAAGGGAATCGTGGATGTTCGACTATGACGTGCTGGTGATCGGGTCCGGGTTCGGCGGGAGCGTCTCGGCGCTGCGGCTGACCGAGAAGGGCTACAAGGTCGCCGTGCTGGAGGCCGGAAGGCGCTTCGACGAGAGCACGCTGCCCAAGAACTCCTGGAGGGTCCGCGACTTCCTGTGGGCGCCGGGGCTCGGGCTGAAGGGCATCCAGCGCATCCACGTGCTGCGCGGGCAGAAGGGCACCGGCGTCATGGTCCTGGCGGGCGCCGGGGTCGGCGGCGGTTCGCTGGTCTACGCCAACACCCTCTACGAACCCCTCGACCCGTTCTTCCAGGACGCCCAGTGGGCGGGCATCACCGACTGGAAGGCCGAGCTCGGCCCCTACTACGACCAGGCCAAGCGCATGCTGGGCGTGGTGGTCAACCCCACCCTCACCCGCGCCGACGAGATCACGAAGAAGGTCGCGGACCGGATGGGCGTCGGCGGCACCTTCCACCTGGCCCCGGTCGGAGTCTTCTTCGGACAGCCGGGCGTGGAGGTCGACGACCCCTATTTCGGCGGCGCCGGGCCGCGCCGCAGAGGCTGCACCGAGTGCGGCGAGTGCATGACGGGCTGCCGCCACGGCGCCAAGAACATGCTCATCAAGAACTACCTCTACCTGGCCGAGAAGGCCGGGGCGAAGGTCCATCCGGAGACCACCGTCACCTCGGTCCGCCCGGTGAAGGGCGGCTACCGGGTCGAGGTGAGCAAGACGGGGGCGCCCTGGCGGCGCCGTACCCTCACGGCGGAGCAAGTGATCTTCGCGGCCGGCACGTACGGCACGCAGCGCCTGCTGCACCGTCTCAAGGCCGAGGGGGCGCTGCCCCGGCTGTCCGACCGGCTCGGCGCGCTGACCAGGACGAACTCCGAGGCACTGCTCGGGTTCGAGCGGCCGTCGGTCAAGGGGGAGAAGCTCAACCACGGAGTGGCGATCACCTCCTCCATCCACCCCGACGCCTACACCCACATCGAGCCCGTCCGCTACGGCGACGGTTCCAACGCGATGGGCATGCTCCGTTCCCTCCTGATCGACGGCGGCGGGGCGCCGCGCTGGCTCGCGTTTCTCGGTGAGGCCCTGCGCCGGCCCCACCTGGTGCCGAGGCTGTTCGACCATCGCAGGTGGTCCGAGCGCGCGATCATCGCCCTCGTCATGCAGGCCAAGGACAACTCGATCACCCTGTCCGCGCGCAGGGGGCCGCTCGGCTGGAAGCTCCGCTCCAGGCGGGGCCACGGCGAGCCCAACCCCACCTGGCTCCCGGCCGGTCACGAGTTCGTCCGTCACGCCGCCGAGGAGATCGGCGGCATCGCCGGCGGGACCTGGCTCGACCTGTTCGACATCCCCGCCACCGCGCACTTCCTGGGCGGCTGCGTCATCGGCGCCGACCGCGACACCGGGGTGATCGACCCCTACCATCGCGTTCACGGCCACCAGGGCCTGCACATCGTCGACGGCTCGGCGATCTCCGCGAACCCCGGCGTCAACCCCTCCCTCACCATCACCGCCCAGGCCGAACGCGCCATGTCGCTGTGGCCCAACAAGGGAGAGGCCGACCTCCGTCCCGCCCCGGGCTCCCCGTACGTGCGTCTGTCGCCCGTCGCTCCCAAGAACCCGGTCGTGCCCGCCGCCGCCCCCGGCGCCCTCCGCCTGCCCATCGTGGACATCACCTAGAGCACCGGTCTCCTGGCGGGCACCGGCCTCCTGACGGCGGCACTCCACCGGCCGTTTCCCGGTGTCCGGCGGGCCTGCCCGGCGGGTGGGCCCGCCGGATCACAAGGGCACAAGGTGGCGCCCATACCTCAGAGCCGGGGGTTGCGGCAATGGGGTGATCTCGGGTTAACGTCATGAAGACCGAACGCGGGAGCCCGGCGCACCGGGCTGAGAGGGCGGCTGACGCGGCCACCGACCGCTTGAACCTGACCGGGTAATGCCGGCGTAGGGAGCGTTCAATGGTTTCGCCTGCCCGAAAGACCTACCTCATCGGCTCGCGTCCGGACATCCGTGTGCCCATGCGCGAGGTGCCGCTGACAAACGGCTCCGCCGTCGTCCTCTACGACACCTCGGGGCCCTACACCGATCCGGCCTACACGGCCGATCCGAACGAGGGCCTGCCTCCGCTGAGATCGGCGTGGCGCTCCCCCGGCGCGGCGCACCCTTCCGGCATCACGCAACGCGCGCACGCACGGCGCGGCGAGATCACGCCGGAGATGGAGTTCGTCGCGTTACGCGAGGGCGTCACGCCGGAGTTCGTCCGCGACGAGCTGGCCTGTGGCCGGGCGGTCCTGCCCGCCAACGTGAACCATCCGGAAAGCGAGCCGATGATCATCGGCCGGAACTTCCTCGTGAAGATCAACGCCAACATCGGCAACTCGGCCGTCGTCTCCTCGATCGACGAAGAGGTCGAGAAGATGCGCTGGGCCACCCGCTGGGGCGCTGACACGATCATGGATCTGTCGACGGGCTCGCGGATCCACGAGACCCGCGAGTGGATCCTCCGCAACTCTCCCGTGCCGGTCGGCACCGTACCCATCTACCAGGCCCTGGAGAAGGTCGGCGGACGCCCGGAGTCGTTGTCGTGGGAGATCTTCCGCGACACGGTGATCGAACAGTGCGAGCAGGGCGTCGACTACATGACGGTGCACGCGGGCGTGCGGCTGGCGTACGTGCCGCTGACCGCCCGCCGGAAGACCGGGATCGTCTCGCGCGGGGGCTCGATCCTCGCGGCCTGGTGCCTCGCCCACCACACGGAGAACTTCATCTACACGCACTTCCGGGAGCTGTGTGAGATCTTCGCCTCCTACGACGTGACCTTCTCCCTCGGCGACGGCCTGCGGCCCGGTTCCATCTACGACGCCAACGACGAGGCCCAGATGGCGGAGCTGCGGACGCTGGGGGAGCTGACGAAGATCGCCTGGGAGTATGACTGCCAGGTCATGGTCGAAGGACCCGGCCACGTGCCCATGAACAAGATCAAAGAGAACGTCGACCTGCAGATGGAACTCTGCTCCGAGGCGCCGTTCTACACGCTGGGACCGCTGACCACCGACATCGCACCCGGCTACGACCACATCACCTCGGCCATCGGCGCCGCGATGATCGGCTGGTACGGCACCGCGATGCTGTGCTACGTCACCCCGAAGGAACACCTGGGACTGCCCAACCGCGACGACGTGAAGGCGGGTGTGATCGCCTACAAGATCGCGGCACACGCGGCGGATGTGGCCAAGGGGCACCCCGGGGCGCAGGCGTGGGACGACGCGCTGTCCGACGCCCGCTTCGAGTTCCGGTGGGAGGACCAGTTCAATCTCTCCCTCGACCCGGACACCGCGCGTTCCTTCCACGACGAGACCCTCCCCGCCGCCCCGGCGAAGACCGCGCACTTCTGCTCGATGTGCGGGCCGCACTTCTGCTCCATGAAGATCACCCGTGACGTGCGCGCCTACGCCGAGGAACATGGCATCGCCGAAGACGAGGCCCTGGCCGCGGGAATGAGGGAGAAATCCGAGGAGTTCGCCCGCCGAGGCCGCCGCATCTACCTGCCTCTGGCCGAGGGCTGACGCAAGGCGTGTTTCGTGGATCCTCGCCCACGCCGCGAAAAGATCCATGAAACACGCCCAAGTCCGAGGATCGTTTCCGGAACGGGATGGGGGCGAAACCGGCCCTGCCGCTTCAGGCCATCGCGTGACGGAGGAGTTCGCGGTCCTTGACGGGAAGCCGGCGCTGGAGACGATGCGCCCGGATCAGCGAATCGGCTATCTCACAGACCCGTGCGACCTCCACCTCCATCAGCGACACCTCGGCCAGGCGGTTCTCGTGCAGCCAGGTGACGACCTCCGCCCACGACCAGAGGCTCACGCGAGGCCGTTGCACCTTTGGTGCGGGAAATCCCCCCGGTCCGCGACGGCCGGCGGCCCAATGGTCGGCCGTGGCGAAGGTCCGCCCAGCTCGATCGGCGATCTCGGCGAGTGTCACGAGATCCTCGCTCACTCCGGTGATCTCGACTCCGGCCGTTCGGCCCTGGACGATCGCGGAGGCGATCGCCTCCACTGCCGTGGCGGCCTCCCGATCGAACGCGGCGATGCCGGGTCCGCCCGTTTCGGGGTCGAGCGACACCGTGGCATCGTCCCACCCCGATTCATACAGGGTGTCGATCACCGATTCGCCGGCCGGGGCGGTGAAGCGCAGCTCGAAGCTGTAGACGGTCATGGAGTTCACTCTCCCTCCGATGGATCATCCTCAGGTGTGTGCGGACATTGGTCAACGAGGCGGCGAAGACGTTTCGCGTGAGCCTCCGGCGAGCGTGGCGTGGACCAAATGGATGTAGGAGGTCTGCATCCCTGCTGTCCGCCAGGACACGAAGCACGTCCCCACGCGCGACCTCCCGCTTTCTCGATGATCCATCCAGCGGCGGCCATGTGGTCGATCGTCACTCGTATCTCCTTGTTGGGATGACGATCCATGTAGAGATAATCCTACATCATGGAGAGTTAACTCTACAGATTGCGGGGATTGGTCATATGGCGGGGCGCTGGATGGGTTGGTGTTCGGTTTTGAAGATGAGGGTCGTCTCCAGGTGCACGATCTCCGGGCGGGTCAGGATGCGTTCCAGGACGAGCCTGTGCAGGTGGTCGGCGTCGGGGACGGCGACGTGAACCAGGAAGTCCTGCGGGCCGGCCACGTGGAAGAGGGCGATGGTCTCGGGCAGGGCGAGCACGAAGGCGCGCAACGGGTCGACCAGCTGGCCGGTGTGCGGGCGGACGCGCAGGGCGAGCAGGGCCTGGAGCGGGCGGCCGAGCGCCGCCGGGTCGGTCTCGGCGCGGAAGGCCGTGATCACGCCGCGGCGGCGCAGGCTCCGCACCCGCTCCAGGGCGGTGGAGGGGGCGACGCCCACGCGCTCTGCGAGCTCCTTGTTGGGCAGGCGCGCATCCTTCTGCAACTCGGTCAGAATCGCCCTGTCGATCGAATCAAATTCGGCTCTCATGGTGTTTCTTGCCTCCCAATTCGTCATCGATGGCGATCTGCCGTGTATTCCACAATTATCCCGATGTGACTTGGAACGTTGAAGAGTTCGTGCGCGCCGCCAGTGTGACCGTCGAAGGGCTTGCCACCTACGTGGATGAGAGCCAGCTGGGCCTGCCGCCCGTCCTGCGGCGCCGCCCGCCACGCGAGCTGGCCGACAGGCTCGGGCTGGTGCGGTGGATCCGCGAGGGCGGGATGACGCCGGAGAGCTACGCGGAGTTCCTGGCGGTCTACCTGGAGGAGGGGACCCGGCTGCACCACCCCGCGTACCTCGCCCACCAGGTCGCCGCGCCGGACTTCCCGGCCGCGCTCGCCGACTTCGTCCACGGGGCCATCAACAACCCGATGGCGATCTACGAGCTGGGCGCCTCCGCGGCGACCGTCGAGTTCGAGGTCCTGCGCTGGATGCTGGACAAGGTCGGGTACGGCGAGGCGGGAGGCGGCGTGCTCACCCACGGAGGGTCGCTGGCCAACCTCACCGCCCTGCTGGCCGCGCGGGCGGCGGCCGTACCGCAGGCGTGGACCGACGGGGTCCCCGGTGACCTCGCCCTGCTAGCGCCCGCGTCGACGCACTACTCGCTCACCCGCGCCGCGGCGATTCTCGGCCTGGGGGAGCGCGCGGTCATGCCGCTGGACGTGGACGAGCTGGGCAGGGTCGATGTCGCGCGTCTGCCCGAGGCCCTGGACCGCGTACGGCGGGCGGGGCGGCGGCCGATGGCCCTGGTGGCCAACGCCTGCGCGACGGGGACCGGGCTCTATGACGATCTGCGCGGTATCGGGGAGTTCTGTGCCGCCAACGGCGTCTGGTTCCACGTGGACGGTGCCCACGGGGCGTCGGCGCTGCTCACCCCGGAGTACCGGCATCTGCTCGACGGCATCGAGCTCGCCGACTCGCTGATCTGGGACGCGCACAAGATGCTGCGGACCTCCGGCCTGGCGGCCGCGGTCCTGACCAAGCGCGGGGCCGACCTCGATGGAGCCTTCCGGCAACAGGCGAGCTACCTGTTCTACGGCGATCAGGGTTTCGACCTGATCGGCAGGGCCGTGGAGTGCACCAAGGCCGAGCTGGGCCTGAAGATCTTCCTCAACCTGGCCTGGCGGGGAGAGCGGGGCCTGGGAGACTACGTGGCGCGGCAGTACGAAACGGCGCATCGCTTCTGGGAGCTGGCCCGGGAACGGCCCGGCTTTGAGTGCCCGTACGAGCCGCAGAGCAACATCGTCTGCTTCCGGTACGGCACGGGCGACCAGGCCCGGATCCGGGAGCGCCTGATGGAGGACGGCGCGTTCCATCTGACCTCGACCGAGGTCGGCGGCGTACGCCACCTGCGGATCACCGTGATGGCCCCCGCCACGGACGAGAAGACGCTGGAGGCGCTGCTCGACCGGATCGGCGACCTGGACCGCCTGGCTGGAGAGTAACGACCACGCCCCTCCCGCTTCGGCGAATGGCCAGGGCTGCCGGGGAGTTCCCTACTTGATCTAAAACTGAATCAAGCTTGTCCGCTTTGTATAGATATGTGTTTTTTCGTCCCCTCCTCGGGTATAAGGCGGCCATTCGAAAACGGGTGCTTCGCGCGCATTTAAATGGGCCGGCGCCACCTCTTGCTGGCGCCTTCCCTCTTGCGTGACCGATCGCTTGGAGCTGCCTGGGCAGACCCCCAGGGCGAAAGATCGGGTTGGGAGTGGTGATCGTGACAAACAAGGCGCAGATAGCCCTGGCCATCGCCGCAGGCTACCTCCTTGGCCGACGTCAAAAGCTGCGTCTGGCGCTCGCCCTGGCGGCAGTCGGAGCAACCGGCAAGCTAGGGGTCCTCCGGGGCAACCTGCTGGAGCAGTTGATGGGAGTCCTCGGCTCCTCTCCGGAGCTGGAAAAGCTCTCCGAGAACATTCGCGGCGGTCTGCTGGAAGCCGGTAAGGCCGCGGCCGTGAGCGCCGCGAGCAAGCAGATCGACTCGCTGAGCGGCAAGCTTTCCGACCGGGTCGAGGCGCTGCGGAGTCCGGGCGGCTTGCTCGGCGAGGAAGAGGAAGAAGAGGAAGAGGAAGAGGAGAGGCCGCGCAGGAAGGTGTCGGCCAGGGCGACGAGGTCTCGTGCGGCGGAGCCGCGGGACGAGGAGGAGGAAGAAGAGGAAGAGGAGAGGCCGCGCAGGAAGGTGTCGGCCAGGACGGCGAGGTCTCGTGCGGCGGAGCCGCGGGACGAGGAGGAGGAAGAAGAGGAAGAGGAGGAGAGGCCGCGCAGGACGCCTGCCAGGGCGGCGAGGTCTCGTGCGGCCGAGCCGCGGAGCGGGGGGACGAGGACTCGCACCACCGCGTCGCGTGAGAGGGCGTCGTCGTCATCCGCTCGACCTGTTCGCAGGACGCGGGGGTGAGCTGAATGGCCGATGAGGGGAAGGCCCAGCCGATCAAGGGGATCGTTCAGGAACTGCCTGTGGGCCGGCTCACCGACGAACTGCAGAACTTCATCCAGGCCCTGGCCGAGCGGGCGTTGTCATCCGTGGCGGGCAAGGTCGACGGGCTCGCCGGCCGGCTGCTCGACTACGCCGGGGGTGGCGGGTCGAGTCTGATAGGCGCGCTGACCGGGTCAGAGGGGACCATGGGCCGGGTGAAGGGGCTGGCCGGGCTGGCCGGAGGCCTGATGGGCCTCGGGTCAGGGAAACGCGGCAAGAGCAAGAAGCTCAAACTCACCAACATCGTCGAAACGCTCGACATCGGCGCTCCGCGGAGGCTCGTCTACAACCAGTGGACGGAGTTCGAGGAATTCCCGAGCTTCACGAAGAAAGTCGAGAGCGTCGAGCAGGAATCCGAAGGGAAGCTCTCCTGGAAGGCACAGATCTTCCTGTCCCACCGGAACTGGGAGTCGACGATCGTCGAGCAGGTGCCGGACGAGCGGATCGTCTGGCGGTCCAAGGGGCAGAAGGGCCATGTCGACGGCGCCGTGACCTTTCACGAGATCACCCCTGATCTCACCCGGGTTCTTCTCGTGCTGGAGTACCACCCGCAGGGACTGTTCGAGCGGACCGGAAACCTCTGGCGCGCCCAGGGGCGGCGAGCGCGTCTGGAGTTCAAGCACTTCAGGCGGCACGTCATGACCCAGTCCATCCTGCACGCCGATGACATCGAGGGTTGGCGCGGTGAGATACGCGACAGCCAGGTCGTCAAGGACCATGAGACCGCCCTCCAGGAGGAGCGGGCCCGGCAGGAGCCCGAGGAAGAGGAGCCGGAGGAGTTCGAAGAGGCAGAGGAAGTGCCCGAGGAGGAGCCGGAGCGTGCCGAGGAGGAAGAAGAGGCTGAAGAGGAAGAGCCGGAGGAGGAGCCGGTGAGGGCTGCGCGGCGCCGGGGACGCGCCGCGGAGGAGGAAGAAGAGGAAGCGCCCGAAGAGGAAGAGGAAAGGCTTGAGCGGAGGGCGCGTCCGACGCGGCGTCGGCGTCCTGCCGCGGAAGCAGAAGAGGAGGAAGAGGAGGAAGAGGAGGAAGAGGAGCCTTCGCGCCCGGTGCGTCGCAGGGCGGCCGCCCGCAGCGCGTGACTCGACGGCAGAGATGAGCACGGGAAAGGGACCGGATGACCATCGTGCAGCCCTCAGGGGGTGGGGCGGCGGGTCGGCCGTCCTCGTCGGGCCTGGCCGACGTCATCGACACGATCCTCGACAAGGGTCTTGTGATCGATGCTTTCGTCAGGGTCTCGCTCGTCGGTATCGAGGTTCTGACGATCGACGTGCGTGTCGTCGTGGCGAGCGTCGACACCTACCTACGGTTCGCTGAGGCTGCGAACCGCCTCGACCTCACGCAAACAGGGCAAAAAGGATTGCCTGACCTTCTAGAGGACATAACGGAGGGTGGAAGTAGGGCCAAGACCAGAGGCGCGCTGGAAGCGGCCGGGGAGAAACTCCGCGACCTCGTCGGCGGATACGAGGAGGACGAGGAAGTGGAGGAAAGAGAACCGGCGCCCCGCCGGAAGCGACGGGAGGACTGACATGCCCGGCTCTAGCGGAAAGTCTGGAACCGCCGGGTCCGAGCAGGCCGCTCGGACCGAGCGAAGCACCGCTTCCTATGTCTACGGCGTCGTACCGGCGGATGTCGAGGCGAATCCCGACGCCCGTGGGGTGGGGGACCCGCCCGGCCGGGTCGAGCTGGTGAAGTACGGCGAGATCGCGGCTCTGGTGAGTGACGTCCCCCCGGACCGGCCTCTCGGCACGCCGGAGGACCTGATGGCTCACCAGCGACTGCTGGACGGCACCG
The DNA here is from genome assembly GCF_042898655.1 of Streptosporangium sp. NPDC000396. Classification (NCBI taxonomy): domain Bacteria; kingdom Bacillati; phylum Actinomycetota; class Actinomycetes; order Streptosporangiales; family Streptosporangiaceae; genus Streptosporangium; species Streptosporangium sp. NPDC000396. The sequence goes on along the minus strand of NZ_JBIAZA010000032.1, from coordinate 12,270 downwards.
CCGCCGAGGTGCCCGTGCTCCCGTTCCGGTTCGGGGCGGTGCTGGACAGTCCGGAATCGGTCGCCGACGAACTGCTGGCCCCCCACCACGACGAGTTCCTCGCCGCCCTGAAGAACCTCGAAGGACGGGCGGAATACGTCGTCAAGGGCCGCTACGTCGAGCAGGCGCTGCTCGGAGAGGTGCTGGCGGAGAACGCGGAGGCCGCGCAACTGCGTGAGGAGATCCGCGGACTGCCGGAGGATGCGACCTGGGACGCGCGGATCCGGCTCGGAGAGGTGATCAACGAGACGGTGGCGGCCAAGCGCGACGCCGACACGCGCACGCTGATCGATGCCCTCGCTCCGCTGTGCGTCGCGGTCGCCATGCGTGAGCCGACCCACGAGCAGGACGCGGTGCATCTGGCCCTCCTCGTGGAGACCGATCGGCGGACCGAGATCGAGAAAGCCCTGGAGGAGTTCGGCCGCCGGTGGGAGGGACGGACCGACCTGCGCCTGCTCGGTCCGCTGGCACCGTACGACTTCGTGATAACGCAGGAGCAGGAGGGATGACGGGTGGGACTGATAGGCCTGATCTTCGGTCTGCCGTTCGCGCCGATTCGCGGAGTGATCCGCCTCGCCGAGCTCATACAGGAGCAGGTCGAGTACGAAACCCGGCATCCGGCGGCGGTCCGGCGCCAGCTGGAGGCGCTGGAGGAGGCCAGGCGTGAGGGTCTGATCTCCGAGGAGGAGGAAGCCCTGGAGACGGAGCGGATCCTCAGCCAGATGATCGAAGAGCCGGGCGCGCCGGTGTGACCGTGAGGGGAAGAAGCGGGGAGGGAAGGTGATCTCGTGCCTGCCAGGCGCAGACCCGCGGATTCGCGTGCCTCCGACGACCGCTACGAGAAGGTCGGCGACGAGGCCGTCGACGAGGATCAGGACGACCTCTACGAAGAAGAGGAAGAGGACCTCGGCGAGGAAGAGGAGTTCGGCGAGGCGAAGGCGCCGAAGGCGGCCCGACGATCCCGCCATCTGTCGGCGATGACCGCCGGTGCGGCCGGGCTGCGCCATATCGGCGAACTGACCGGAAGGGAGCCGGAGGGGGTCACGAAGGTGAAGCCGATGGAAGACGGCTGGACGGTCGAGGTCGAGGTCGTCGAAGACCGCCGTGTCCCGTCCACGGGGGATGTCCTGGCGCTCTACGAGGCCGAGATCGACGAGGAAGGCGACCTGCTGTCATACCGCAGGCTGCGACGCTACAGGCGTGGTAGCGGCGACACCTATGAGGCGTCCTGACATGACCAATCCAGCGCGATTCGGCCCGGGGGCGCCCCAACCCTACGGCGCGAGGGCACCCGCCGGACGTGAGTCGTCCAACCTCGGCGACATCCTGGAGCGGGTGCTCGACAGGGGCGTGGTGATCGCCGGAGACATCCGCGTCAACCTGCTGGACATCGAGTTGCTGACGATCAAACTACGGTTGCTGATCGCCTCGGTCGACACGGCGCGGGAACTGGGCATCGACTGGTGGGAGCACGACCCATGGCTCACCTCCAAGGATCACGACCTGATCGAGGAGAACCGCAGGCTCCGCCGCCGGCTCGCCGCCATGGAGGGGGATCAAGAGCTCGAAAGGGGGGAGGGCACCGGCGGGCGGTCTCGTGAGGTGAGAGAGCGCGAGGACTACCGCTCCCTCGAAAGGCGGGGGGAGAGCGGTGGCAGGCGGTCTCGTGAGGTGAGGGACCGTGAGGACTGACGCGGGCACGTATGTCTACGCGATCGCGCGCGAGGCGGATGTCCACCTGCCGGATCTGGTGGGCGTGGCCGGGGCACCCGTACAAGCGATCACGCACGCCGGCCTCGTCGCCTATGTGAGCGCCGTACCCCTGGACCAGTTCGGGGAGGAGCCGCTCAGGCGTTCCCTGGAGGACCTGGACTGGGTGGAGGGAACGGCCCGCGCCCACCACCGTGTCGTGGAGGCCGTGGCGGAGGCGGCTCCGACGGCTCCCGTACGGCTCGCGACCGTCTACAGCGGCGAGGAACAGGTGCGCGACCTGCTGAAACGGCGGCATGACGACTTCGTCGCCGTGCTCTCCCACATCGCCGGGCGGAAGGAATGGGGAGTGAAGGCGTATGTGGACCCGGCCGCGGCTCCTCCCGCCGGAGGGGACGAACCGGCCGCCGCGGAGACCACCAGCCCCGGGACGGCCTATCTGAAACGCCGCCAGGCGAGCCTGCGCAACCGGGAGGAGACGTGGCGGGAGGCGGCCGCGCACGCGGAACACATCCACACCACCCTGACGGCCGTCGCCGTCGCGAGCCGGCGTCACCGGCCTCAGGATCCGCAGCTGTCCGGCCGTAACGAATGGATGGTGCTCAACGGCGCCTACCTCGTCGACGACGATCGCGAGGACGAGTTCGCGGCCACCCTCGACACCCTCCGCGGGCAGGGGATCGACGTGCAGCTCACCGGCCCCTGGGCGCCCTACTCCTTCACCGCCCTGGAGCTCGACAGGGCGGATGAGGAGGCGCGTGGTACGGCTTCGGAGGCGCGTGGTGACAGCTGACCGCCCGAGAGGCGCTGTGCTGGCCGCCGACGGCCGCCTGCCGACCGAACGCATAGCGCTCGTCGACCTGCTGGACCGGCTGCTGGCCGGTGGCGTCGTCGTGACCGGAGACCTTGTCCTCTCCATCGCCGACATCGAACTCGTGCGCATCTCGCTGCGCACGCTGATCATGTCCGTGCGGGAGTCCGAATACGACAGTCATGGGGGTCCGCCATGAGCTGGTCCAGAGGCGAGCCGATCGTGGAGCGCGCTGCTCCGGCCCGGGACATACGAGTGGAGCGCGCCGAGCCGGCCCGGGACATACGAGTGGAGCGCGCCGACCCGGCACGGGACATGCGAGACGGGCCACGGCCGAGCCGCCTGCGCATCGAAGCCGACTCCGAGGCGATCGAGCGCGATCTGAGCCGTCTCGTGCTCACCCTCGTGGAACTCGTGCGGCAGCTGGTGGAACGCCAGTGCGTGCGGCGGATGGAGCAGGGCGATCTGTCCGACGCGCAGATCGAGACGCTGGGGTTGACGCTGATGCGCCTTGAGGAGGCCATGACCGAACTGTGCGAGCGCTTCGGGCTCACTCCCGCTGATCTCAACCTCGACCTGGGGCCGCTCGGCACTCTTCTCCCCACGGACTGACCCTGCACTTGGTCAGGCGGCCTGGCGTGTCATGGACATGTGCCAGTTGGTGATCCACGTCTGTCCCCCGTCCACGGAGAACGCCTGTTCCCAGTGGGCGGTGCTCGGCGTGATCTCCGACCAGATGAAGCGAACCTTCACCTTGTGACCGTCGTGCTCGTCATCGCCATAGAAGACGCCGGTTCCGTCTGGGTTGAAGCGGCCGGTGACCGGCGGGAAGAGCGTGCCGGTGCGCCCGCTTGCCCAGTACAGGGACCACGCGTCGGCCGCAGGGTCATACAGCCGCAGGGTCAGGCCGGCGAACCCCTTCGTCGGGAACTCGATCTCATCGAAGCTGGCCCGGCCGTCGAAATGCGCGGAAGCACGGGTGACACCGGGGAACTCCTCCCACCGATCAGCTCCCTCCGTGGGGTCGAGGAAGTTCTTGCGCCAACGGTTGACGACGTCATAGGTGCCGGTGAAGAAGCTGAAGCCAGTGCTGTTGTTCATGTGCGGGAGGCTAGGACCGCATCACTGACACCTGCTGTCAGTGAACCTGAGGACTTCTTCGGCTGCGGCTGCCCTGGTCGGGCACCGGCCTGTCCGAACCTGATCAGTCCCAGGTCCCGCGCGTCAGTTTCCGGGCGCGCTCGCGGTGCGCGGCGGTGCAGGCCTCGGCACTCCGTTTCCGTCAGCCGAGCAGGCGCGGGTCACGTCGGCTGCTCGACGTAAAGGTCGCCAGCGAACCATGTCAGCGCTCCCCGGATCCGGGAGAGGCCTTGCTTGTCGGTTACTTGCCGGGCGCCGCACACGACGGTGCCGCCCTGGAAGACGGAACCGGCAGGCGGGCGATGCTCCTCTCGGTACCAGACGACGAGCTTGGCGCCGTAACCGTCGCCGATCAGGCTGACCTGAGAGAGGGTGTCCCAGCTGATCGAGCGAACCTTGCGCTTGTCTTTGGATCCGGGGTCGAGCGTGAGCCCGTTGGAATCCAGGGTGAGCCGGGTGGGAGTCACCGCCAGCGCTATCAGGCTGACCAGAACACCGGCGCCCAGAGTCCACACCCCGATGAAAGGCAAGACCACCTCCCACTTCACACGGTCCGTGCCCTCGATCAGGAGGCCCGCAACCAGCGCGAGCGCGCCGAACCCCGCCGAGAACAGCATCCAGCCCACGCCCGCCGGGATCGCGATCGAGGCCCTGCTCCGCGAGAAGGTCGCCGTGTCGGCCGATTCCAGGCCGGTGCCGGCGCGGCCGGGAGGGACGTCGAAGGCGAGCCTGACGGTGGCGCCGGCTCGTGTCTCGATCCGCCTGAGCGCACTGCGCTGCGGACCGGACTTCACCTGTACGGAGTGGACACCCGGGCCGACGTAGAAGGTGCTGCTCCCGCCCGCGTAGATCGTGCCCAGGACGGTGTCGTCGAGAATGACGTCCAGGTCGCGTTGGCTGAGGTTCCCAACCTTGAGGTTCGCCCGATCCGCGGACGTCTCCCTCCCGATGGCGGTCATTCCGATCGTGGCCGGTTCCGGATCACGCGAGACGGCGGTCGGGGTTCCCTTTGTCCCGCCCCGTTCAACGATCATTGTGGTGATGTCGGGTGGGAGCCATCGCGTGGCGGTTAAGGCGGACGCGGTGAGCTTGTCGAGGATGTCGCCGACGGCGGGCCGATCGGCGGGATCCTTGGCGAGGCAGGCGGTGATCAAGCCCACGAGAGAGGCGGGCAGACCGGTCAGATCGGGTTCTTCGTGGACGACACGGTAGAGGATCGCATCGGCCGGAACCCGGCGTCGTCGGCGAGCTCCGGGCGCACCACCTTGACCGCGACCGGCCGCCCGCCAGGTGAACGGTCCAGAAACACCTGTCCCATCCCGCCCCCGCCCAGCTTCCGCTCCAGCCGGTACGGCCCCACCTTGCGCGGATCACCCGCTCGCAGTGGCTCCATGTGGTGACACCTCCCTCAAACGCGCATGCCTGGCCGGCCCACCGTTTGAGATCATGTCAGGCGATCGACGGCAAATCTTCCCTACGCGGTTGCCAAAAGAATCCGGCGACCACCCCGGCCCATTCGGGTACGGCCAGGCCGTGGCCAATCACACGCCGATGAGCGAGGAAGCCGCCATGCGCACCGGACGGCGACAGTGAAAATCCGGAGGCGAGGCCTGTCGAGCAGGATGTTCCATATGGAACTTTTCGCCCTCCTGGTCGGCGCAGCCGTCGGCATCCCGATCGCCATCGGCATCATCACCGCCGTGGAGAAGCTCGTCACACGTAACCGAAGCTGAGCATGAAGGAAGACCGCGACGATCGCGCCGACGCGCAGATCGGCACCCTTCTTGCCGCGGACTGACCCTGTTCCTGCGGGTTCTAACGGATGCCGGAGCCGGGATTGGCGGCGTCCCACGTGCGGCGTGAGGCCGCGATGGCCTCACGGTGGGCGGCCGACCAGTCGGCCATGGCCTTCAGCAGATGGGTGAGGCTGTGCCCCATCGAGGTCAGCTCGTATTCGACCTGCGGGGGAATCGTGGGGTAGACGGTCCGGCGGACCAGGCCGTCACGCTCCAGGCGGCGGACGGTCAGGGTGAGCATTCGCTGGGAGATCCCGGGAACCGCCCGCTGGAGCTGCCGGAACCGGCGCACGCCTTGGGCAAGCTCGACGACCACCAGCACCGACCACTTGTCCCCGATCCGGTCAAGGACCTCGCGGATGCCGCAGTCCTCGTGCTCGCCACCGCAGGAGACGAGCGGCTCGGTGGTTACCGCCGTGTGCCCCACTGACATTGAAGTGCCTCCTTATGGGATCCGCCCCAGTTACTGATGATGGCCTCAGTTATCGAAGAGAACCACCCATTCGAGGGGGATTTCCATGATTCTCATCACCGGTGCGGCGGGCGCCCTCGGGAAGCTCGTCGTCGAACGGCTCGCGGGACGCGACGACGTCGTGATCGGCACTCGGAGCCCGGAGCAGGTCCCGGCCGGGTTCCCGGTGCGCCGTATCGACTTCGACGATCCCGCCTCCCTGACGGACGGCTTCGCCGGGGTGGACACGCTGCTGCTCATCTCCGCCGGATATGGCGAGGACGACGTCGTCATCGCCCGGCATGGCGCGGCGATCGAGGCGGCGGAGAAGGCGGAGATCGGGCACATCGTCTACACCAGCCTCAGCGCCGCCGGGGACCACCTGACCTACGCCCTCGCTCACCGCTGGACCGAACACAGGCTCCGAGGGGGCACCACGGCCTGGACGATCCTGCGCAACGGCCTCTACGCCGAACTGCTGGCCATGCTCACGCTCGCCGTGGACGGGAAGATCACCGCTCCTCTGGGCGACGGACGGCTGGCCGCGGTCGCCCGCGAGGACCTGGCCGACGCCGCTGCCCGCGTCGTGACCGATGCCTTCTCGCACGCGGGCCGGGTCTACGAACTGGTCGGAGAGAAGGCCATCGGCGGCGCGGACCTGGCCGCGGCCCTCACCCAGGCCACCGGGAACGCCGTCTCCTACGAGCCCGGCACCCTGGCCCAGGCCCGCGAGTCCCTCGCCGCCTTCGGCCTGGCGCCCTTCCAGGTTCCGATGCTGATGAGCACGTTCTCCAGCATCGCGAACGGCTTCATGGCCGAAACCGGCGATGACCTGCGAACTCTGCTCGGCAAAGCCCCCCGCTCCGCCCTGGCCACCATCACAGGAAGTCTCTCCGCCTAGCGATCCTTCCCGTGCGCTGTGCGCGGGCCTCCCGTGACGAGTTGGGTCATCGCGGATACGGGTGAACTCTTGGGACGAATGGGATGAACATCCTCGAAGGCATCTCGGTTTCCAACCCCCCACTTGTCTAGCTTTGTGGCATGCCTCGCGCAAAGCATCACATATTACGTACAGTGCAAGTCGTCGGAGTGTTCGCCGTAGCGTTGGCCGTCACGCTGGGCATTTCCGCCAGTCCCGCGTCCGCCCACCTGACCCGTAGTCACGCCGAGCTGGTCGTCAGCACCACCGCTGGAATAACAAGCGGTCGCTTGGTTGTGCACAAAGATGTCATCACCCCCGACCGCGCCGGAACCTGGGCGAGCGAGCTGCTGGGAGGTGGATGCCCGGTCAGCGCGCACGGGGTGTCCGGCGACAGCGGCGGCATCCCCGGCGGTGTGGTCATCGAGCTGGCGTGGTCGTGCGCGGTGGACAGCCTGGACCTGGGCGCGCTGCTGCGCGCGGGCGGGCTGTCGGAGATCGTCGCCGAGTTCGGCGGTGTCACGTCGAACGTGACGGACGCGCTTCCGATCGTCGACGCCACCGGTTCGCACGCGCCGTCCTCGCCGTGGCCACCGCTGTCACTGGTGGCCATCCTGCTCGGCTCCGTACTGGCTGCCACCGCACTGGTATGGCTGCGTCGTCGTAGCGGATGGTTGGGTGTCGTGGCCGCGGGGGCCGCGATCGCGGTGCTCGCCCCGAGCACCGCGCAGGCCGCCATGAACAATCCGAGCACCTCGGAAAGCGCCGCACCGAGCGACTCGCCGAGCGACTCGCCGAGCACTGCACCGAGCGACTCGCCGAGCACCGCACCGAGCGACTCGCCGAGTCCTGAGTCGAGCGCCGCGACGAAGGCGGCCGCCTCGGCCAGCACTCTCGAGCTCACCACCGCCAACCCGAAGCTCGGCGATCCGCTCACGTTCCGCTACACCACCGACAAGCCGGGCGCGCTCAACTGGGTGGGCATCTACGGCTCAGGCGAAAAGCCCGGCTCCGTCGCGTCGAAGACCTGGGTGTACGCACCGCTTGCCGCGGGAACCGTCACGCTGAACAGCGGTGCCCTCGGAGAGGGCACCTGGACCGCGCACTTCCTGGCCAACGACGGCTACGATCCGCTGAGCCAGCCGGTCACGTTCACCCTCGCCGGTGGTGGCACCGATGCCGTGACCGTCGAGGGTACGGTCTTCGCCGACCAGGACGGCGACGGCGTCAAGGACGCCGGTGAGAAGGGCATGCCGGGTGTGTCCGTCACCGACGGCGCGGTGTGGGCGACCACCGGCGCCGACGGCGGCTACTCGATGACCGTCGACCGCAAGCGCAGGGAGACCGACCTGGTCAGTGTCATCTCGCCGAACGGCTACACGCCGGTGCTGCGCGACGACTACGTGCCGGCCTTCTTCCGCGAGGTGCCCGGTGGGCAGGGACCGCTGAAGGGTCTCGACTTCGCGCTGGTCCCCGACACCAACGCGGCGAACCCCAAAGAGAAGTGGCTGATGGTCTCCGACGTCGAGGTGAGCAACACCACCGACGCCGCGGCCAAGAGCTCGCTGCCGCGCTGGCAGGGTCAGGTCGAGGCGATGTCCGAGGTGCATGGCGCCACGCTGACCATGACCACCGGCGACCTCACGGTGACCGACTACGCGGCCGAGCCTCGCCGCCAGGCCGGATACGACATCCTGCGCGAGGGCCTGCGCAAGGGCAAGCTCGGCCATCCGTACTATCCGGTCATCGGCAACCACGACGTCGGCGGCACCGCGACCTCCAGCGGCTACGGCGGCAGCCTGGAGTACTGGCGCAAGAACATGGGCCCCGAGTGGTACAGCTTCGACCGCGACGGCCGTCACGTCGTGGTCCTGGAGGACAACTACGACTCCAGGGGACTTGGCCCACAGCTGACGTGGCTGCGTGAGGACCTGCGCAGGCACGCCGTCGGCAAGCAGGTGCTGGTCTTCGCGCACCGCTCGCTGTTCACCAAGTGGGGTCCCGGCGCCGGCATGCAGCCGACCGTGGACGAGCTGGCCAAGTACGACGTGCGGATGTTCGCGGCGGGCCACAACCAGCAGGCCGAGTACCGTCGTGGCGCGTTCGCCAGGTCGGTCGAGGTCAACAACATGGGCGTGTACGGCATCGACTCCGCCAGGCCCGACTACAAGATCCTCGACTTCAGCGGCATCACCGACGACCCGAATACCAAGGAGAACGAGGACACCGGCTACATCGCCGGCACGCACCGCCAGTTCGAGGTCGACGACGACGTCGCGCTGGTCAGCCCGGCCGAGGGCAGCGTCCACGGCATGAAGGCCGGCGTCCCGGTCGAGCTGTACGCCGAGGACGACGGCCGCACCCCCGCCACCGCCGCGCTGACCATCCGCGCCAGGAACGGCAAGGTGGCCTGGCACGATCCCGAGATGGCGTTCGGCCGCGAGACCAAGCCCACGGGCCAGGTCAACTGCTACACCCCGCCCGGCGGTAAGGCGGAGCCGTGCCCCAAGGCGCACATCTCGTGGACCAGGGTGAGCTCCCGCATCGCCGGCCTGCGCCCGGGCACCTACACGGCGGAAATGGTCGCGGTCGACACCGCGGGCAAGGCCTGGCCGACGGTCAAGACCACCTTCCAGGTGCTCGCCGACGGCCGTGTCAACCAGCCCGAGCTGGGCCAGGACTGGACCAGGCAGGGCGGCGACGAGGAGTCCCGCTCGTCGGCCAAGGACGACCCGGGCGCCAAGCTCGACCTGCGCTGGGCAGCCAACACCGGCGAGCAGTTCCACCTCAACGGCGCGGCCGTGGTGGACGGCAAGGTGATCGTCGCCTCGCAGGCGTTCGACTCGCCGTACAGCATGATGCTCGCCTACGACGCGCTGACCGGTGCGGAGCTGTGGCGGACCTATCTGGACGGCGACGCCGAGTCCTTCCCGACCGTGCACGACGGCAAGGTCTACCTCACCACGGGCGTCGGCCGCGTGTACGCCCTCGACGCGGGCACCGGCAAGGTGGCGTGGGAGACGATCGACGACGAGAACGTCACCGGCTCGACCGTGCGCCGCTACGGCCGGGCGGGCGGACCGGTGAGCGTCTTCGACCTGCCGGACCGCTCCGTGGCGGTCTACCAGGCGTGGGACACCGTGCTCTGCCGCGACGCGAAGACCGGTGCCAAGCTGCCGGGCGGCTTCGGCGCGCCCGTCGCCTGGGGCGAGTTCCACAGCGTCGCCGTACGGCGGCCCGGTGCCACCACCGCCTACCTGCACTCGGGGTCCAGCCAGACGCTGATCGCGATGGACCTGACCACCTGCAAGCAGCAGTCCTCGGTGGACACCGGGGGCGAACTGTTCACGCAGTCCTCACCCGCGTTCACCGACACGCAGATGGTGACCGCCACCTCCTCCGGCGTGCGCGGTCACGACCTGCAGGCGGGCGCGAAGGTGCTCTGGCAGGCCAAGCTCGGTACGGCAAGCACCTGCGAGCCCGGGCCGCCTCCGGTGACCAGCCCGGCGACCAGGGGCGCGATGGCGTATGTGGCGAGCGTCGACGGTGTGGTCAGGGCCTATGACACGGCCTCGGCGGCTCCGGCGACCCCGGTCTGGGAGACGCCGCTGGGTTATCTGCCGGGTGAGAGCCCGATGGACGACAAGTGGCGGGTCGCGGCCGGGTGCGCGGCGGCGGGCCCCGGATCTCCGGCGATGCACACGCTGGTGACCGAGACCGTGGTCTACGCCACGACCTGGGACGGGCGCGTGGTGGCGCTCGATCGGGCGAGCGGCCGCAAGCTGGCCGAGTACAACCTGGGCGCGGGCGTGGCGTCGGCGCTGTCGGTGAGTGGAAACATGCTCTACGCGCTGACCGACGACGGCTCGATCCACGCGCTCGAGGCCACGAAGATCCGTGGCGGTTCCGGCCAGTGATCAAGGCCACGACACGGGGTCTCGCTCGCCTGCTCGCGGCAGTGGGCCTGGCGGCGCTGATCCTGCTGGGAGCGGCGGGTCCGGGGTGGGCACACCCCTTCGGCCCGCCGCTCGCGGCGAAGGTGACCGCGCACGGCGACACGGTCGAGGTGACCTGGTCGGCCGCCGCCGACGACCTGGCGCGGCTCGACAAGGTGGCCGCCGATCGGGGTCAGCCGGTCGGCGACTATCTCCGTGAGCACATCGAGGTGTCGCAGGACGGGACAGCGTGTCAGCCGGAGGCGGTGCGGGCCGAGGCCCTGGCCGCCTCCGGCGCGGTCCTGCGCTTCCGGTGCCGGGCCGAGATCCGTGCCGTCACCCTCACCATCACCGCGCTCACCGACGTGGACCAGGCGTACCGGACGGTGTCCACGACGCCGGGCGGCGGGGGCGCGCTGCACACCGCGACCGCACCCGCGCACGTGCTGCGCTTCGACGGTGCGGCGAGCACGCCCGGCTCGTCGATCGGGTTCGCCGGCGCGTGGACGGCCGAACTGTCCTCACTGGTGGACAGCGATGTGGTGCTACCCCTCGCGCTGCTGGTCGCCCTGGTGGCCGGAGCGGTGCACGCCTGCGCGCCGGGACACGGCAAGACGCTGACGGCCGGTTACCTGGTCGGCGGCAACGGCCGGATCCGGGATGCGGTGCTGCTGGGGGTGGTGGTGGCGGTCATGCACACCGTGTCGGTGGCCGTACTGGCCGTCGGCTGGTGGCTGGCCGTGGACAGCGCGCCCTCCCTGGGGGCGGTGACGCGCTGGTTGCAGCTCGGCGGGTCGCTTGTCGTACTGGGGGTCGGCGTGGGCCTCCTCCGCAGTCACCTCCGCCGCCGGCACGGCCACGGTCACGGCCACGGTCACGGCCATGGCCACGGTCACGGCCATGGCCACGGTCACGGTCATGGTCACGGTGACGCGGGCTCGTTGCTGACCTGGCGGGGCATCGTCACGATGGGCGTGTCGGGCGGGCTCCTTCCCTCGCCCTCGGCCTTCCTGCTGCTCCTCACCGGCTTGCTCACCGGTCGGGCCGCGTTCGCGCTCGCCATGGTGACGGCGTTCGGCGTGGGGATGGCAGGCACTCTCGCCGGAGTCGGCGTCGCCGTACTGCGAGGCAGGGACGCGCTGGCGGGATCGGCGCGGCTGGGGGAGTGGGCCCGACGCCTGCCGCTGATCGGCGCCGGGCTGGTGGCAGCGGGCGGTTTGACCGCGTCGGTGCTGGCGGCTGTCGCGGTGGCGACTTCGTGAGAACTCGAGATCTGCCTCCTTTTGGGGCCATCCCGAAGCTTCGTATCATGCACGCCTAAGGTTCGATGTGGTGGAGATCACACAGCATTCCTTCAGGTTTCCTGGAGGTGACTGGCAATACCCTCGAACCGTAGAGATTTTCGATGTGGTGATCTTCGGGTTCTTATGATCTTGTTGGTGCGCCGTGCGTGCCGTCGGGGCAGGCCC